>CAJJPW010000039.1 GCA_905193725.1 uncultured Eubacteriales bacterium | reverse complement strand
GGAAAGCCACTGAAAGGTACTGTATATGTAGATGGCGCAAAAAATGCAGCAGTCGCCATACTGCCTGCCACACTTATGTGTGAGGGTGTTTGTATTATTGAAAATTTGCCAGACATTGCTGATGTTAAAATACTCGCTCAACTTTTAAAAATGCTGGGAGCAGAAGTTTCTATGTTAGAGCCTGGTGTAATGCGCATAGACTCCACTAATGTCTCCACTTCTTCTGTGAAGCACGACCTTGTTCGTCGTTTAAGGGCTTCCTACTATTTTTTAGGAGCGCTTCTCTCTCGTTTCCACCATGCGGAAATCTATTTGCCCGGCGGATGTTCTATCGGCGAGCGTCCCATCGACCAGCATATTAAGGGAATGCATTTGTTGGGTGCCCAGGTAAAAACCGAATATGACATGTTAGTAGCCCAAGTGGATGATGAGCTCATTGGCAATGACATCTATCTGGATGTGGTTTCTGTTGGCGCTACCATTAACATTATGCTGGCGGCTGTAAAGGCAAAGGGTCTTACCACAATTGTGAACGCCGCAAAGGAACCTCATGTGGTGGATGTGGCCAACTTTCTCAACTGCATGGGGGCCAAGATTAAAGGCGCAGGTACAGATGTAATTAAAATAAGAGGAGTGGAATCTCTCCACGGATGCAGTTATTCCATTATCCCTGATCAAATTGAGACGGGAACGCTCATGATTGCAGCGGCAGCTACCCGCGGTGATGTAGTGGTCAAAAATGTCATCCCTACCCATATGGAGGCGCTATCTGCTAAGATGATTGAAATGGGGATTGACGTAAAAGAAGGGGATGACTTTATTGCGGTTAAGTGCGATAAGCGACCCAATCATGTGAATATTAAGACCTTTCCCTATCCTGGTTTTCCCACAGATCTTCAGCAGCCCGCTACCGTGCTGCTCAGCACAGCAAACGGCACTAGTATGATTGTGGAGAACATCTTTGAATCTCGCTTTAAACACATCAACGAAATTCGCCGTATGGGTGCACATGTGACCATCGACGACCGAATTGCAGTGGTAGAAGGAGTAGATCGATTAACGGGCGCTAGAGTGCGAGCTTCTGATTTGAGGGCTGGAGCCGCCTTGATCATCGCAGGCCTAATGGCGGACGGCGTGACAGAAATTTATAATGTAAAATACATTGACCGGGGTTATAATAAAATTGAACAAAAACTGATTTCTCTTGGCGCCGACATTCGGCGTGAAAAAATCGAAGAGGATGAAGATGATGATACTCTAATATTCTGATATTTTAAGCACAAAGAAAAGGCGCTTTACCTTAGGCGCTTTTTCTTTGCCCAAATTTGCTGCACGAGCTTACACCAAGTATTGACGAATGTGATAATTTTGAGTGCCTAGCACTTGACTTTTTTACCATACCTCTTTATAATAATATAGGCAGTAAAGCAGTATCTGTGCCCGTAGCTCAGCTGGATAGAGTGTTTGACTACGAATCAAAAGGTCGCGGGTTCGAATCCCTCCGGGCACGCCAAAAAAATATTCTATACCGTCAGGTATGGGATATTTTTTTGTTGTAATGATGGATTCGAACGGGCAAGCGCCGCTGCCTGTGGCAGAGTAAGGCGCGATGCCCCGGCGTGATAGCGAACGATAGTGAGCGGAGCGAATCCCTCCGGGCACGCCAAAAACAGAGTACCGTATACGGAAGTATGCGGTGCTTTGTTTTTTATGTGGAGGGATTCGAACCCTGAGAGGGTGAGCAGCGTTTAGAAAACATGCCTGTGGCATGTTTTTAGCTGCGAAGTCCGCAGCGGCTCTGCCGCTAGGACGTATGCCACAAGGCGTAGCCTTTGTGGCATTATCCCTCCGGGCACGCCCCGGGCAACGGCCCGGGCGAATTTCGCTACTCACTCTTGTAAAATTCTATTATTTTGATTCCCGAACGATATGTTTTTCTCCAAGCCCTTTTCATAAAATTCTACACCGTTAGGTATGGGATATTTTTTTGTTTTTAATGTTGGATTCGAACGGGCAAGCGCCGCTGGCAGCGTGACGCTGCACCCACTGCCGCACATACACTGTTTCTTTTCCACTCAAGTTCTCATCCACGGGAGTTGCTTTCTCACCTTTCCTCAACTTGGATAAATGCTGCGTGAACACTACTTCCTCTGCCTCACATACATCTTTCTTTTCCACTCAAGCCCTTATACACAGGAGCCGCTTTTCTCATTTTTCCTTGACCTGCCAAAATACGGCATGATGCTGTGCCCGCTGCTGCACGGCTTTTCTTCTTCACTCAGGTTCTTGGAAATTGCTTCCTTACTTTACCTCGGCCTGGGAAAATGCAGCGACACAATTCTCACTTCTGTTGATTCAATATCCCCTTCCCCAAGGTTGCCTCCACGAGCATATCTCATAATTTGCTTTTGCAAATCCAGTTTTTGATTGCCGGACGATGTGTTTTCTCCCAATTCTTTTCATCATATCTATACCGTTTGGTATGGAGTATTCATATTTTCTGTTTTAATTATCGGTTTGACCCAGCAAACGCTTCTGATTGTAAAAACACAATCTCCAAATGATTCATTTTATGATTCAATATCCCCGAAATGAAACAACTTTCAATATAAGCTTTTTCATTGGTGCTAGGCAGTCCTATCATTTTTATCTCATTTTCAAATACTAAATATCAATTCTTTGTATATCATACTATTTGCATTTTTTGGTCTCAGGTTCTTCTTTTCGATTTATTTTTATGCATGTTATAAGCGATACTTCAATCCATCATAATTAAAAATACAATTGTATCTTAAATTACAGTTTTTTTAATTTTTTCTTAAACCTTTAAACCTTTAACTCTTTTTACCTTTTCATTTACAAAACGCTGAACCATCCCCATTATATCCCTAATTTTTTATGGCTATTCATGCAAGCATTTCCATGAAATTGTTGCGAATTTTAGCAAATTTCTGTTGACAAACACGCATTGCGTGGTATACTTATTCTTAAGATACACTTGTATTATGCAAATAATATCCTAAGCAATGTTATTTATTTCACAAAGGTTAAAGAAAAATGCGAGAACAGAGGAGGTTTGGGGCAAATGGAATTAACCAAAGTAACATTTACGCTCAATGGTATCGAGCGCAGTCTCTCCGTAGGTGATGCGTTCGGACAATTAAAGCCACGGGAAACGCTGCTTGAGACTCTCAGAGAGCGCTTTGGCCTCACAGGTGCAAAGCTGAGTTGTAATGATGGCGCCTGTGGTTGCTGTACGGTATTGGTTGACGATATTCCAGTACCTGCATGCACCGTTCTTACTGTAGAGGTAGACGGTAAGAAAATCACAACGGTAGAAGGGCTAGTCAATGAAAAAGGCGAGCTTGATCCGTTGCAACAGGCATTTATCGATCATTATGCCTTCCAGTGTGGATATTGCACACCTGGCATCATCATGGCGGCGAAAGGCCTACTGTTAAAAAATCCACATCCCACTCGGGAAGAGATTGGCGAAGCGCTAGCAGGAAATTTCTGTAGATGCATTAGCCAGTACCACGTTTTTGACGCAATTGAAGCTGTTGCACAGGAGGGAGGCGTTAAGAATGACTAAATATGAAACGAGATCTGATAAGCTAGTCAGCAAATCCAACTACAAATATGTAGGTAAAAACTGTCAGCGTATCGACGCAAAGGATATTGTAACGGGAAAAGCGGTATTTTTGGACGACTATACAGTAAAAGATGCATTAATTTGTGCCGTTTTGAAGAGCCCTGTTCCCCATGCGGAAATCACTAAAATCGATACTTCTGCAGCCAAAGCACTTCCAGGCGTACACGCTGTTTTAACATATGAAGACTGTGATCCTTCCTGGGGTATGGGCGAGCCACCTATGAAGCCGATTTTGGGCAAAAGAGTTCACTTTGCAGGGGATGGCGTTGCAATCGTAGCAGCAGATACTGAAGAAATTGCAAAAAATGCACTGGAACTGATTGAGGTAGAGTATGAGGAATTAGAACCTGTATATGATGCAGTAGAAGCTGTGAAGGACGGGGCTCCTCAGCTCTATGAAAGAGACGATATCGTAAACAACATCGTTCCTGGCGGTTCTAAAGGCATGCAGCCAGATGGCCCATGGTATCACCTCAAGAGAGGAGATATTGAGAAGGGATTTGAGGAGTGCGAATTCATCGCAGAGGACTTTGTAGAGTTCGCTCAAAAGCCCACACCATTGCCTCCAGAGAGCCCTGGCGTTATTGCCAAATGGGAAGGCGGAGACGACTATTTGGTATATGGCACGAGCCAGAGTACCTTTATCATGACCATTCAAAACGAGACGGTTATTCCAGGCTTTAGAGTACATGCCAAATCCTTCAATGTGGGCGGCTCTTACGGAAGTAAAAACGCTTTGGTTATTCCATGCCAATACTGCTGTATGCTTTCTAAGGCTACCAACGGCCGTCCTGTAAAATGGATGCAGTCTAAAACCGAGCACTTCATCATCCACGAGACCAGACTTGGCAGCCAGATCAAGGCAAAGCTTGGCTGCGACAAAGACGGTATCATCCGTGCGGTACAGGGTGTTTGGGATGTAGACTGCGGATGCTTCTGCAGCACCACCCAAGGCCAGGTTTCCGTTGGTTTGGGCGAATGCCAGCTGTTCTGTGGCCAGGCAGAAAATTGGGATCTGCTTTCCAACTGTATCGTCACTAACAAAAACTCCGCCGGCGTGGTTCGCGGTTACGGCGGTCAAGAGCTCAACGCTTGCCTTTCCCTGCTCATGACGCGGGTTATGAGAGAGGCCAATGTTGACCCTGTAGAATCCTTTAAGAAAAACTACATCCATGGCGGTCAGAAATACATTTGGCGTGATGGCAGATATTGGACCTGCGATGATTCCATCAACTACGACGCATCCATCGATGCAGCAGCAGAAAAATTCCACTGGAAAGACCGTTGGAAGGGCTGGGGGGTTCCCACCTATGTATCTCCGGACGGCAGATATAAGAGGGGCTTAGGCGTATCCGTTTGCGGTAATGCAGACGTAGGCGAATCCTGGACAGAAGGTTTTGTACATATCCTCCCGAGAATTACCGAGCCCAAGAGCGACATCGTTCTCCAAATGGACGTAACTGAAAGCGGTATGGGGCAGCGCAGCAACGTATTAAAACAGGTTGCTGAAGTTCTCAAAGTGCCTTATGAGATGATCAAGATCACGGATCCTGATAACATGTTCAACGGCACGAACACCGGCCTTTGCGGCTCTCGTGGAACGATCACCCGCGGTCGTGCGGCCGTCAAAGCGGCACAGGATGTTGCCCAACAGATGATCAACTTAGCGGCTCCTATTTTACATGTAGAGCCTGAGTTCTTAGAGTTATATAACTACGGGGTAAGATCCATTTCCCGTCCGGAATTGTGGGTACCGTGGAATGCGTTGGTTCCTCAATTCTGCACACTGACAGGCTTTGGCAGACACGTAGAGAACTTCTCTACACCTAGCTGCGTATCCAGCTTTATTGAGGTAGAAGTAGACACAGAAACTGGTCTTGCAAAAGTTATCGATATGTTAAGCGGCTCAGACGCTGGTCAGATTATTGACCCTGCTACTTTGGAGATGCAATTACACGGTGGTATCGGTTCCGCCTCATTGGATACTGCACTCTATGAAGAGAGCATCATTGACCCTGCTACTGGCAGACTCCTCTCCTGCAACATGATCGACTACAAATGGAGACCTTTCAACGAGTTCCCGCCATTTGGTCTATCTGTAATGGAAACGCCAATTAATTCCTATCACTTTAAAGCTGTAGGTATTGGCGAAAACGCCGGCGCTTGCACAGCCAGCGCTTGTATGATGGCTATCTCCAATGCTATTGGCGTTGATATTAAGAGATATCCAGCTACACCCGATGTTGTCCTTGAAGCTTTGGGCAAAGTCAAAAAATAGGAGGTGCTGCGAAAATGAAAGAATTTAAATACGAACGCGCTGAAAACTTTGAAGAAGCCAGCGAACTACTAAAATCCAATGAAAATGCGTGCCCTCTTGCTGGTGGTACAGATCTTCTCGGCACGCTGAAAAATGAAATTTTGTGTGAAAATCCGGAAATGCTAGTGGACCTGAAAAAAATTCCAGGTGCAAAAGGCATTGAGGTAGACGGCGACGCTTTAAATATTGGAGCTCTTACTACGCTTACAGAGATCGCTGAATCTGCGGATGTAAAAGAAAAGGCTCCTATGTTGGCAGAAGCGGCTCATTCTGTTGCCTCTCCACTGATTAGAAACAAGGGTACCGTTGGCGGCAACCTGTGCCAGGATGTTCGCTGTTGGTTCTATAGATATCCCCATGAGGGCGGCGGTAGAATGGTTTGCCGTCGTAAAGGCGGGGACCATTGCTATGCAGAGCAAGGAGATAATAGATACCACTCCATCTTCGGCGGTGTAGCAATGGGAACCAACGCCTGCAGAGCTGCTTGCCCTGCTGGTACAGATATCTCTAGATATATGGAACAAGTACGCCTCGGCAACTTTGCCGGCGCCGCTCAAGTTATTATGGATGTTAACCCTATGCCTATGATCACCAGCCGTGTTTGTGCTCATTTCTGCCAGACAGCCTGCAATCAAAATGGTCATGGCGAGAGCGTTGCCATCCGCAATGTAGAGCGTTATATTGGCGAATATATTTTAGAAAATGCCGATCAGTTCTATCTACCTCCTAGAACGAACACTGGTAAAAAAGTGGCTGTTATTGGTTCCGGCCCTGCCGGCCTCTCTGCTGCATATTACCTGAGAATGGCAGGCAATGATGTGATTGTATACGATTCTATGCCCGAACCTGGCGGCATGCTCATGTACGCCATTCCCGCATATCGCCTCCCCAAAGACAAAGTACGGGCGCTTATCGACCAATATAAGAAAATTGGTGTGGAATTCAAAACCAACACCAAGGTTGGCCAGGATATCACTCCTGCTCAACTGGAAGAGATGTACGATAGTGTATATTATGCTACAGGTACATGGAAGCGCCCTGTGCTTGGTCTATCTGGCGAAGAACTCACTGTGTTTGGCCTGGACTTCCTGGTACAAGTCCATGACTGGATGAATGGAAAAGTAGGCGAAGAAGTGTTAGTAACCGGCGGTGGAAACGTGGCCATGGACGTCGCTATGTCCGCCAAACGGTTAGGAGCAAAAAGAGTTATCCTCGCTTGCCTCGAGAGCGAAGATACCATGCCTGCTGGCCAAGAGGAAGTTGCTAGAGCCAAAGAAGAGGGCATAGAAATTATGCCATCCTGGGGTCTTTCTAAAGTCATCAGCGAAAATGGCCAAGTCAAAGGCATGGAACTGAAAAAGTGCATTTCTGTCAAGGACGAAAATGGCCGTTTCAACCCTCAATATGACGAGAACGAAAAGACCATTGTAAGTGCGGAAAACATCTTAATGGCTGTTGGCCAACAGGTGGATTTATCCTTCCTGGATGAAAAATATCAACTTCAGCTCACCAATAGAGGTCTGATTGATGTAGAAGAAGATACGCAAATGACATCGCGTAAAGGTGTATTTGCCGCAGGCGATGCTACTACCGGACCTTCTACTGTCATCCAATGTATCGCAAACGGCCACAATGCTGCGAGAGGTATTAATAGATACCTAGGAGTTGAAGAAGGCCATGCATGTGTTGGCAAGCAGATTCAGCTTCCATTCCTCACCTACGATGAAAAGGGAATTAAAGAACCCAAGGGCCTTAAGCTCTCTGAAATCCCCAAAGAACAGCGTAACTTGGATTTGGAAGATGAGATCGCACCTGGCATGGAAGAGGCAATGCAAGAGGCAAAACGCTGCATGAACTGTGGCTGTTATGCCGTGCATCCTTCCGATATCGCTCCTACTCTCATCGCATTAGATGCGCAGATCAAGACCAATCAACGGGAACTCTCTGCGGCAGATTTCTGTTGTTCCAACACGATGCCTTCCAAGGTGCTTGCTCCCGGAGAGGTTGTGACAGGGATCAGCGTTCCTGCACACAAGGGATGCGTCATGCATTATGATAAGTTCAGAGTGAGAGAGTCTATCGACTTTGCCATTGTCAGCCTCGCGTCCATATTTGGCGTAGAGAACGGCAAAATCCAAAGAGCTAAGCTCATTCTCGGCGGCGTTGCTCCTGTTCCAGTGAGACTCAATGAAGTAGAAGCATATCTTGTAGATAAGGAAATCTCTTTGGAAGTAGCAAAAGAAGCTGGTGAAATCGCCATTAAACATGCAATGCCAATGTCTCATAATAAGTATAAGATGAATGAGATCCAGGCAATGTTGGAAACAGCGATCATGCGCCTCAAATAAACGGAACCAGAAATAAAAGATTTAGCCAACATTTTATTGGCTAACCTAAGGAAATGGAAGGGCCTTGACGGGAAACTGAAAATAGGCCCTTTTCTCTTATTAAAATTACATATTTTAAAGGGCCATTGATTAATCTCGCCTTATCTATTATATAATCTCGCCTTATCTATTATAATATATATCCGGTAGTGAATATGGCTTTCTTTGGTATTTTGTATAATAAGTCCTGAGAATCAAAAATACGTTTACTCGCCAAGTGATATGAGTTGTAAAATCTCGTATTTGTCAAAGCCATATTTGTTAATCATTAAAAAATATTTCTATCGGCACAGCATGTAATGCTAAATATCGATATATTGTCGTTAGGAGGATCGTTTTTAAATATGGGTAGGCCAAAAGCAACCACCAAAACAACTGCTGAGCTTCTAAAGGAATCCGCGATTAAACTATTCGGGACCTATGGATATGAAGGGACATCTGTGCGCCTAATCGCTAAAAATGCGGGAGTAACTGCCGGGCAGATTACTGCCAATTTTGGCAGCAAAGAAAATTTGTTAAATGAAATTGTCATGGATATGTATACCTCTACCTGCAAGGATTATGATCCGATTATTGGGGAATACGAGTATCTAAAGAAAAATAATCTTTGTACCGAAAAAGATGTATGGAAGTTTATCGAAAAAATTATAGATATCCAAATAAATTTTACTTTAGACATCAAAAATATCTATGCTGTACAGATTATGAACGTCCATGTATTTAGCGATCGCACGCGTACTTCTACTAAGCTGGTGCAGCTTACCAAGAGCAAAATAGAAGATACCTTGGCTCAAATGCTACGAGATGTCTTTAAACAAAAAAAGCTTCTGCATGTTAAAACAATTAGTAGAGCAGTCAACGGCGCCATTGTTTCTTTCGCCGAACACCCAGATCTGCTGTATAACGAGGTAATTAATGGCCAATATATGCCTCAAGCAAAAGAGTGGATGCGGGAATATATTAAAAATTACATCATGGAGAGCATTCACAGAGAAGCCCTTCGCGAGTAATTTCTCCGTTAACTGATTTTATAAGAATGATTCCGTTATATAAAACTTTAACTCTCATTATTTTACAATCAAAAAACCTCTGCCGCTGAAGTAATCAGCGATAGAGGCTTTTTATTATTTAAATTTAACAAATCATTTCATTATAATTTCTTACGTCTTACCATTTTATATCTTTGTGATGGTATGCAGGTGCTTCTTGGCAAATCTACCCACAACATAGATGAGTACCGCCGCTACGAGCGAACAGCCTAGTGCCAGCCATACCGCACTGTCATATGTACCAGTGGAGGTGTACATAAACGAGTATACATAAGCAGAAATTGCAGTAGTAAAGGGAATCCACCAACAAATGAAGGCATAGATGTTGTCAAAATCTCGCGTCCCAAATATTCCCCGTGTCAGCAGCGAACCCGCCATATCGATCATCGTCTGAATAAATCCATATAGGCCCACGCCAATAAATAGGCCAGCTACGCCGCCTAATCCGGATAGACATAGTAGTAGCCCAACACATCCTATGAGAATGGATACGATGACGCCTGTTCGCGCTCCAAACCGGTCGTTTAAGCTTCCTGCAATGAGATTTCCAATGACACCACCCACTGAAATGGAAACGCCCGACACCAAACTAGCAATAGTAATGTCAAATCCCTTGCTAATAATAAATGTGGTAAGCTGCATCTGGAAGGAAATTCCCATGGTCAAAAAGATAATCACTACCATTAAAACGTAAAAAATTGGCATTTTGGCAACTTGTTTTAGTGTATAACCTTCATGCTTAATTTTCCCCTGTGCAACCAACTGATCAAATTCCTCTTGGCCATATGCCTTCAGCCCAATGTCTTCTGGCTTTGATCTGACTATAGCAAATGCGAGAGGGCCAGACAATACCCAAGCAATGATCGCCAAAACTTGGTATGAAGCTTGATAACCTATGCTAGTGATCAATATACCGCTCAGTGCCTGAAAGACCCCAGAGCCTATTGATGTGCCGCAGCAGGCAATTCCCAGAGCCATACCGCATTTTGTCTTAAACCAAACGTTCATCAAATGAGGAACAATTAAAAAGCTGATAAAGCATTGGCAAAAGCCAATAATCACACTGGTAACATACCATCCATAGATGGCTGTCCAAAAGCTGTTGCAAAAATACGCGATACATTCTAGGGTGACGACTGTGATGAGGATTTTTCGCACATCAAACTTAGCCATAATGCGGCTGGCCAGTGGCGTGCCGAGTCCTAAAACTAAAGAGTTAATGGTGATCGCCAGAGAATATCCTGTGATGGGAATACCCAGCGCTTCACTTACTGGAGTCATAAATACTCCTAAGCAATTTTGCAATATCCCTATATTTCCTGCGAGGATAAAAATACAGCTGATCATTACCCACCAAGAGTAGTGGATCCTCGTATGTTTGATTAGAAAATTCATTTTTTTCCCTCACTTAAGATTCGCTTTCAGAATATCCTATCGTTAGTTAGTTAATTAACAATCATAAAAAAAGTATTGATAATTATTTAACAACCTAAGATAGTATAAACCGGGAAGGATATTTCTTCCCGGTTTATAATTCGTTGTTTTAGTTTGACTGAGATTCGCTTGTTTTTTGCTCTTTTTTAGCCATAGCAGCCTTGTACAGTTTTCCATTCGGTCCAACTTCGGGCACCAGAATACATCCTGTGATCAAGGCAAGGGCGCAGAACACCGCGAATGCGATGAAGATCGCATCAAAGTTCGTTCCAAATGCCTGAGCGATAATGATGGGCACTACAAAAGTAATTACACCTTTGATCGTCTCTAGCGCACCGGAAGCCGTACCGATACATTCCTGTGGGAATTCGCCAGTCAGAGGGATCAGCGGAGAACGGCTTACGCACATCAAAATGCCACCGCCCATGATGAGTCCGCCAAAGACCATGAATATCCACGTGGCAGGTCCAAATGGTACCAGCCAGCAGCCCAGATATCCGATGGCGCCGCCGATAACACATATAGCCAGCACTACATTATAGCGTTTGAGAACCTTCATGAGGAATGTGCCCAGATATCCGCCAACGAATAAGGAGAGGCAAATCACCCCGCCCATCATGGATGCTGTCTCAATGGGAATGCCCCTACCTAGATTAAACGCATTTACGATATAGGTATTGATGAGCATAGTGCCGCTCACGCAGCAGGCATAGGCAATGGAGATCAGCCATACGTATCTGCTCTTATATACCTTGGCTGTACCGCCTTTTGGAGGCTTGACATTCTGTACTGCAATTGGGCCATCCTTACCTACTGCAATCCACAGAACGAGCAACGCTGCATAGGCAATCGCCACGATTAACAGGCAGTTTTTCAGGCCCATAGGCGCTGCCAAGAAAAAGGCAATGGCTCCACCCAGGCCAGAACCGCCAGCTTGGAACGCCACTGCAACGCCCACGGTTTCTTTTGTAAACCAAGTATCCAATACCTTTGGAGCAGCTACTTGGCAAACACCGATAAAGAAGGACGCTAAGAACGTGAGAATCAGTGCAAGAACATAAGATGTGATAAATGCACGAACGAAGAACAGTACAATACCGATAATCATGCTGATCAGTACTACGTTCCGTGACCCTTTTCTGTCAATCAACGGCCCGAATACAATACCACCAAATAGTCCAACCACAGAAGTTACAGATGCTAAGGTGGTAAGTGCCGCCTGATCAACGCCATACAGCGCCATAGTGTCTCCAGCGCATGCAGAGTAGAC
>CAJJPW010000038.1 GCA_905193725.1 uncultured Eubacteriales bacterium | reverse complement strand
AAAAACGTGCAGGAATTCAAAAATAAACGTCGAATATATAAAAACATAAACAGTATAAAGCTTCCACATGAATCATTTTATATAAAATTTTAGTAGGGAAGATGCCCTCTTCCCTACTCCATTGCTTTACACGAAGTATAAAAAAATAGGAAGATATTGTTTAAATATTTGGATTAGAAAGGAGATTGTCGATGAGTAAAGTAAGACATTGGCGGACAGCCAAACTAAACGATGAACTGTTAGAAGTACAACCTAAAATATGCATCGAACGGGCAAGGCTGGTTACACAGGCTTATCAGGAGACCGAGGGAGAGCCGATTATTCTAAGAAGGGCAAAGGCCCTCAAGAAAATTCTCTCAGAGATGTCTATCTTCATTCAGAGAGACCAGCTCATTGTGGGAACTCAGGCCAGTGAGCTGAGAGCGGCACCACTGTTTCCAGAGACAGAGGCGCTGTATTTGGAAAGTGAGATCGACTTGTTTGAAAAGAGAGAGCAAGATAGATTGATTGTCACTCCCGAAGTAAAAAAAGAACTGCTAGAGGATATTCTGCCTTACTGGATGGATAAGAACACAAAGACGCTGGCGCTTAACGCAATGCCGGACGACTTGCGGGAGATCGTAACCCTGGAAGATCAGATCTTTTCTGTGGATATCCACATGTCCGGCAGCATTGGCCATGTGATTGTGGATTATGATAAGGTGTTAAAATACGGATTTGAAGGCCTCAAGCAGATCATAAGAGAAAAAATGGAGAAGATGGATCGCTCCGCTCCGGAAAATGTATACAAATATAACTTCTACCGTGCAGAGTTGATCATCTGTGACGCGATGATCCATTTCGCACATCGGTATGCAGATTTGGCGGAAAAAATGGCAGTAGAAGAGCCGGATGAGAGAGTGAAAGGCGAGCTTTTGCAGATCAGTAAAATTTGCAGGCGTGTTCCCCAGTATCCTGCTGAAACCTTCCGGGAGGCAATTCAGTCCTTCTGGTTTACCCATTTGATGCTCTATATTGAACAAAATGGTCTGGCAGTGTCGGTAGGACGGTTTGACCAATTCATGTATCCCTATTATAAAAAGAGCATAGAAAAAGGAGAGATCACAAAGCAGGAGGCACAGGAACTGATCGAATGCCTGTGGATCAAATTTACCGAGATCATGCGGGCTTATGACTTTGAGTGTGCCAAATACTACGCGGGATTTTCTATTTCAGAAAATCTAGTGCTGGGCGGCGTAGATGAAAACGGAAAAGATGCTGTCAACGAGCTCTCTTATATGTGCCTGGACGCAGAAGATCATACCAAGCTGCCTCAGCCCAACCTTTCCGTGAGGGTAGATAAAAATACCCCCCATGACTTCATGTATCGTGCGGCGGAAGTGGTGAGCACAGGTAGAAGTAAGCCGGAATTTTTCAACGATACGGTGGGCATTGCTTCCCTGATGAAAACAAATGTACCAATAGAGGATGCGAGAAACTTTAGCATTTCCGGGTGTGTAGAACCGGTGCCACCTCACTGCAACGGCATGACGAATGCTGCCATGTCCAATGTGGCAAAGGCGTTAGAGCTGGCACTCAACGACGGTAAATGCAGGTTGAGCGGTAAGCAAATTGGACCTAAGACAGGAGATCCAAGAAAATTTCAGACGATAGACGACGTGATGGAGGCCTTTCACAAACAAGTATCCTCCTATGTAGATAAAATGGCCTCTGCTCTCAACATTATTGAGAGAATTCACGCGGATTTCTATCCTCTTCCCTATTTTTCACTGGTATTGGATGATTGCCTGGAGCGGGCGGTGGACGTGACAGCAGGTGGGGCGCGCTACAACTTCACTGGCCCCCAGGCAGTGGGATTTGCCGATGCGACCAATGCCATAGCGGCACTGAAAAAGATGGTGTTTGATGAGAAGAAACTCACCATGGATCAGATGATGACGCTACTGGAAACCAACTTTGAAGGGCAAGAGGTCATGCGCCAAATGCTCATCAACAAAGTACCCAAGTGGGGGAATGACGACGACTACGTAGATGAAATCGGCTGTGAAGTGGCAAAAATCTACTGTGAGGAAGTCTCCAAACACAGAAATACCAGAGGCGGTGTATTCCGCCCCGGCATCTACTCGGTATCCGCCAATGTACCACTAGGGCATCAAGTGGCAGCACTTCCCAATGGAAAGCGGGATAGAGAGGCGTTGGCCGATGGAATCGGGCCGCAACATGGTACCGACCAATTTGGGCCCACTGCCATCACCTGTTCTTGCGCCAAGCTGGATCATGAAATGATCACCAACGGCACCATTTTAAACCAAAAGCTCACACCCAAGCTGTTGGAATCGCCAGAGGGAAAAGAGGCGCTGGTGAACTTGATCACAACTTATTTCCAAATGGGCGGCTGGCACATTCAGTTTAATGTAGTAGAGGCAGAAACACTTAAAAAAGCACAAGAGCAGCCAGATGACTACAAGGGATTGATCATACGGGTAGCTGGTTACAGCGCGTTCTTTGTAGAGCTGGATAAAGGAGTACAGGACGACATTATTTCTAGAACAGAACAAGAGATGTTTTAAAAAACATTTGCTAAATATCCATTCAAAAGGCAGCATGCCTTACATTTCAATTGATCTGATAAGTGAAGAGCGATCTAGGTAGGGGATATATCCCCTACCTAGATCAAAAAGATGGTAGATATGTAGGAAAGCAATTGAGGAGTCATTGTTTTTGGGTTCGTTTGCGCTCAAAAGAGATGTGGAATACCATGCGATTGGGCGCAAGCTGCCCCCTTTTCAAGGAAGAAATTTCCCGGGAAACAACACAGAAAATAAAAATAACACATAAAATACAAATTTTAAGAGATAGGGGTGAGTGAAATGGAATTAACAGGCACAATTTTTAATATGCAGCGGTACTCCATCCACGATGGGCCGGGAATTCGCACAGTAGTGTTTTTAAAAGGGTGTCCCCTTTCCTGCAAATGGTGTTCCAATCCAGAATCCCAAAAAAGAGAGCCGCAGTTGTTTTACGTGAGGGCAAAGTGCATCAAATGTGGAGTCTGTAGAGATGCCTGTGAAAAGCAGGCGATTACCGTTTACGAATCCGGCATAGAAATTGACAAAAACCGGTGTGTGGAATGCCATACCTGCACCCAGTATTGTCCTACAGAGGCGCTCTACTGCTCAGGGGAACTGACCACAGTGGAACAACTCATCAAAAAAGTGAGTGCAGATAGGCCGTTTATGGAGCAGTCAAACGGTGGCGTGACCTTCTCAGGAGGAGAGCCGCTTGTACAGCATGCGTTTCTAAAAGAAGCAGTGGGGCAGCTCAAAGAGTTGGGCTACCACATTGCAGTGGAGACCACAGGTTTTTGCGAGACTTCCTGCCTCGTGGAGACTACACGGCAAATAGATCTCATTCTATACGATTTAAAGCATATTGATGACCAAAAACATCAAAAACTCACAGGCGTTTCCAACCAAATCATTTTGAAAAACGCCCGGAAAATTTATGATCCTAACAAAGTAGTATTTCGCCTTCCCATTATTCCAGGTTTTAACGACGAACAAGAGGATTTAGCGAATATGGCGAAATTTATCAGCAGCATAGACCCAGGGGCAAAGGCAGAGCTGCTGCCTTACCACAGCTTGGGCAAGAGCAAGTACCACTCCATTGGCAGGGAATATGAATTGTCAGATACCCAGCCGCCGGAAGAACAGGAGATGGAGCAGGTGCTGAAGATATTTTTAGATCAAGGGCTTCCTGCAAAAATTGTCTAATAAACGGGTAGAAAGGAGAAAATATGGCAGTCATACTGGAAATGAAAAACATCACGAAAAAATTTCCCGGCGTAACAGCACTTGACCATGTGAACTTTTCCTGTGAAAGAGGAGAGGTGCATTCCCTCATAGGGGAAAATGGAGCGGGGAAATCCACGCTGATGAAACTGCTGAGCGGGGCGTCTTTTCCCACAGAGGGGGAGATCCTATTTGATGGCAAACCGCTAGAGGCGAAGAATCCAAGTGAAGCACTGGAAAAGGGCATTGCGATCATCTATCAGGAGCTGAACTTGGTAACTAATTTAAATGCAGTAGAAAATATTTTTTTGGGAAGAGAAATCAAACACGGGTCGATTATCGACTTTAAGACCATGAAGAAAAAAGCCAAAGAGATTTTAGATGGCCTGGACATGGAGTTTAACCTGGATACTCCCATAAAAAACTTGAGTGTGGCACAGCAGCAGATGATAGAAATAGCCAAGGCACTCTCCATGAATGCGAAGTTCATCGTCATGGATGAGCCTACAGCTACATTGACCAACCACGAGGTAAAGGCGCTATTCGACACGATTCGCAAGTTAAAGCAAAGTGGCGTTACGATTGTGTTCATCTCTCACCACCTGTCGGAGATTTTTGAGATCTGTGATCGGATCACCGTATTAAAGGATGGGCAGTGCATGGGCACATACCCAGTGGAGAAAATGAACGAGCCACAGCTGATCAAGTTAATGGTAGGCCGTGAGTTAGGGGAGATCTATCCGCCTGCACTGGAGAACACAGTGATATCAGAAAAGGAAGTCCTTCGCATAGAGAATTATAAAAATCAAAGGCTGGACGATGTGAGCATGAGCCTAAAAAAAGGCGAAATTGTGGGCCTGGCGGGGCTAGTAGGTGCAGGAAGAACTGAGCTGGCCCGGGCGATTTTTGGGGCAGACAAATTGGCGAGCGGTAAGACGTATATCCACGGGAAAAAAGTGGCCATAAAGTCCCCAAGAGAAGCCATAAAAAACGGAGTGGCATTTGTCACCGAAAACAGAAAAGAACAGGGCTTAGTACTAGGGCTTTCCATCAAAAAGAACACATCATTGCCTATTTTAAAGCGCCTTGCCAAAGGAGGCATTATCAATCGGAAAAGAGAAGTGGAGATCATAGATCAGTACATTAATGACCTGAAAATTGTGACGCCTTCTAGAGCACAAAAAGTACTCAATCTCTCGGGCGGAAATCAGCAAAAAGTAGTACTAGCTAAATGGCTGGCAGCAGATTGCGATATTTTGATTTTAGATGAACCTACTAGAGGGATTGACGTGGGAGCAAAATCAGAGATCTACATGCTCATGAGAAAGTTGGCAGCGCAAGGCAAAGCCATTTTAATGATCTCTTCAGAGCTGCCCGAGATATTGGGTATGAGCGACAGAATTTTGGTGATGAAAGATGGCAAAATCACCGGAGAGCTGAATGGAGAAGAGGCTAGCGAAGAAAGAGTATTACAATTTGCAATGGGGGAAGAGAAATGAACAAAAGTAAGGCGAAGTTGATTTTTAACAAATACGGGATGTTTCTCGTACTACTCGCACTGTTTATCATCTGTGCATGTCTATCGGAAGTATTTTTAACCAAAGATAACCTGCTGAACGTAGCAAGACAGGTTTCTATTATCGGCATTGTCAGCATTGGCATGACGTTTGTCATCTTGACAGGAGGTATCGATCTCTCAGTTGGCCCTACACTGGCAGGTTCGTCGCTGCTCATCGCGGGTATTTACAATAGCTTTAGCAGTGCGGGCATAGAGGGCATTCATGTTGCGATTATCTGCTTTATTGCGGCATTGGCGTTTGGCGCATTAGTAGGATTTATTAATGGCATTGTGATTACGGTATTTGAAGTACAGCCCTTTATTGTGACACTGGGTATGATGACTGCTGTAAAAGGCGTGGGGCTTCTGTATTCAGACGGCTCGCCCATCATTGGTACACCGCCAGATTTACAATGGATTGGCCAGGGGAAAATATTTGGCGAAGTCCCTGTACAGGCAATTTTGTTCATTATCGTAGCAGTGGCCGCATGGGCCATACTCAAATACACGCCTCTTGGCAGATACACATACGCCATTGGCGGCAATCAAGAGGCAAGCCGGCTTTCCGGCATTAACGTAAAGAAGATCACCACTTCTATCTACAGCATCTCCGGACTGCTTGCCGGGTTTGCCGGTGTTCTCATGGCGACTCAGCTCAACATTGGCGAGGCAAAAGTGGGAGACCAGATGGAAATGGATGCCATCGCGGCAGTGGTAATTGGTGGCACTAGCCTCAAAGGCGGCGTGGGATCGGTCATAGGCACGATCATCGGCGTACTGATTATGGGATTCTTAAGCAACTTGCTCAACCTGATCAGCGTGCCCAGCTACTACCAGATGATCTTTAAAGGTGTGATTATAGTTGGGGCTACCATACTGCAGAGCTTGCAGGAGAGAAAAAAAGCATAGCTCAAAGTGGGTAGGTTCATTCAAACAATAAAAAAATGGAGGAAGAAAAATGAAGAAAATCTTAGTATGTTTGTTGGCAGTGATTATGGCATTTAGCGTAGTCGCAGTGGGTACTGGGTGTCAGGCAGAAACGCCTACAACCTCTGAAGGTGGCGAAACCTCTGCCTCCCCGGAAGGCGGAGATGGGGAAAAGTTCGTCATTGGTCTATCCCAAGAAGGCCTTGACCACCCTTACATGGTAGCACAAAAGGATGAGATTTTAGCGGAAGCAGAAAAAGCTGGCAATGTAGAAGTAATCTGCACTGATGGGCAAAACCAAGTGGTAAAACAGGTAGCTGGCATTGAGGATATGCTGGCCAAGGGCATTGACCTTCTCATGATCCAGGCATCACAGGCAGAAGGCCTCAGACAAGTGCTCACCAAAGTAGAGGAGCAAGGCGTGCCTTACATATTTGTAGGGAAACCCATTAGTGGAACAAACGCCAAAGCCATCGTCTCCAACGATAACAGGTTGATTGGACAGGAAATCGGACAATACATTGTGGATTTACTGAAAGAGAAATACGGCTCTAAAAAGGGCAATGTAGTGCTCATCGACGGTATCGCTGGCGATCAGACAGCAGAGGATAGAATTGGTGGTTGCCTGGAAATTTTAGAAAAATACCCCGACATTAAAATCGTATCTAGAGTTCCTGGCGAATACAGACGTCCGGCTGCTTATGACTCCATGACAGACGTATTGCAGGCAAACCCCAAGGGAACCATTGATGTTACCTTTGCATGCTCCGGTGAGATGGCTCTGGGCGTCGTGCAGGCGTGCAAAGACGCTGACAGAGTAGGCGAATTTGCAGTGATTGGCCTGGATGGTCAAAAAGAGGAATTTGATGCCATTAAAAATGGAGAAGAAACCGCCACTTGGACGTATGAACATGCCGGCAAAGAAGGATTTGACGTGGCTATGAAGATTTTAAATGGAGAAGAAGTTGAAACGAATATCGTAATTCCTTCCACTAGAATCGATGCGTCGAATGTAGATACAGAAGAACCTGTATTCTAAGAAGAGATGATACCAAGAATTGGCTGGCTGGGATGCGCCTAGTCAGCCGATTTCTTCTTTGCTAGAGGAAATGAGGTGAAATAAAGGCTAGGAAAAAATGTAGAAAAATGCTAAAATAATTATAATAGCGATGCATGTAATGAATACATCACAATATGACGCATTGGGCAAAATGATAAGAAACTGATTTCACAAAGGGAAAGAGAATGTTTGCAGCTGCACGGATTGATAAGATTAAGCGATTGCTAATGGACAATAACAAAATAGAGGTCACAACACTGGTAAAGGTGTTAAACGTCTCAGAGGCAACGGTGCGAAGGGATTTGGAAAAACTCGAACAAGATGGTTTTCTGATTCGCATTCACGGTGGCGCTATACTGCAAAAACAAGAAGAAGTTGCAGAGCCTATTGAAATACCCAAAAAGAGGGAAAAAGATAGCATTGCCAAAATTGCCGCCCGCCTGGTAGAAAATGGAGATGTGCTCTTTATCGGTGAAGGCACTACATGTTTTCAATTTGCACTGGAACTCAAACCCAAGAAAAATCTGACGATTGTATCTACCAACGTGTCTATTGCCACAAGCCTGGCAGCTTGTCCCAATATTAAGCTCATCTTAACCGGGGGAAACATCTTATATGAGGAGGGAAATATCGCCCTAGGCGGAGAATTCACCAACAAATTTCTGAGTAACATCGGAGTGGATAAGGTGTTTATCAGCGTAAGCGGGCTGGATAAAAACGCAGGGCTGTACACTTCTAGTACAGACGCGGCTGATGTGATGAAATACGCTAGGAAGATGTCTAGCGAAATGATATTGCTGTGCGATTATAGTAAATTTGGCAGGCGAAGTTTGGTCAAGGTTGGGACATTCGAAATGATCGATAAAGTAGTTACCAATGAGAATATTGACGATGAATACAAACAACTCTTTGATAAAATGAATATTCCCCTATATACAAGCTATAATCTATAGAGCGGTAGGTTTTGATAGATAGCATAGATGATGGGGGGTGTAGCGTTTGAGCTGTGTTGTTGAATTAAGAGATGTCAGTGTAGTGCGAAATGGAAAGCCGATTTTGCAAAATGCATCTATGAAGCTTTACCCTAACAAAATTCATGCGATTTACGGAGACAATGGGGCGGGAAAGAGCTTGCTCATGCGAGTGCTTGCCGGAGATATCCAACCAAGTTCTGGCAGCATTATCATCGATGGACAGGAGTACGATAGCCTGAGCGTGCAAAAAGCGGGGAAGCTAGGAGTTTACATGCTCCAGCACTCATCCAGCCTAGTAGATAGCATGAGCATCGTGGAAAATCTATTTCTCAACAACTACATTTATCGCTTCAAAGGGCTAAAACTCATTTCTCATAGTAAGCAGAGAAAACGTGCCAGAGATATTTTCGACGGACTGGGGTACCCTATTGACATAGACACGCCTGTAGGCAGGTTGGGCAGTGCGGAGAAGAAGATGGTGGAGATCGTCAAGGCCCTTTTATTGGATGCTAGGGTGATTGTTTTTGACGAGACTACTGCATTACTCACAGAAAAAGAGACGGAACAAGTGTTTGGTATGCTGCATCAAATTCGCAAAAAAGGCACTTCGATTGTCCTGATCTCTCACGACGTGAATGAAATTATCCAGAACGCCGATGATATCACCATCATCAAACAAGGAAAACTAACTGCAACGCTGGACTGTAGAGAATTGGATTTGGAGCAGACCATCAACCAGATCGCCCAAGGGGACATCCAAAAGTATCCTAAGCTCAATAAAATACCCAATGGACGTGCGGTTTTGCAGGTAGAGGATATCTACGACCAACGGATTATTGAAGGGGTGAGCTTTTCTCTATACCAAGGTGAAATTTTAGGAGTGACAGGAGAAATGGGATCTGGAAGGACGTCTCTTGCCAACCTTCTCACCGGATGTGAGCCCATCATCAAAGGAAAAATGCGGTTGGGGAAAACTCCTGTGACCTTTAAAAATCCAAGAGATGCGCTGCAAGCGGGCATTGCCTATATTCCAGAGGACTACAGAAAAAGCCTCATTTACCAGCTGGACATTGTAAAAAACATCTCCCTTTCTCACATGCAAAGCGTGGCCTCCAACAACATCATCAACTTGCGGTTTGAAAAGAGACTGGCCAAGGATTACTGCACTAAGCTGGGTATGAAAAATGAGCAGATACAGCAAGAGGTGTTGGGGCTGTCCAACGGGGATAAGCAAAAGCTGGCGATGGCTAAAAATTTGCTATCTATGGCTAAAATATTCATCTTAGATGAGCCTACCAATGGGCTAGATATTGTGTCTAAAATTGAGATCTACAATATCTTAAACAATATCATATTAAATGGTGGCAGTGTGATCATCTTTTCCTCTAACATCGACGAGATCATCGGAATGTGTCAGCGAGTGTTAGTGCTTCGGAAGGGCAAACTGGTAAAGGAACTGAGAGAAGAGCAAATCACAAAGAAGAATATCGTCTATTACTCGGCGGCCAATCAAGGATTCGGCCAAAACTGACCAATAAGCGCTGTGCAAAAATAAGCAAGCAGGCACTGACGGAAAGCAGGATGCCGGTTGTGGCTGTAAGGGCCGGTGAAAAAGGCGGCATGGGCGGAGCACTAGTGTGAAAGGCAGATGCCAGTAGGGGTGCTCGTGTGAAAAAGATGCTTACTGAGGTGCAATAGACGCTAATGTGAAAAAGATGCTGATTTGAGATGCAGGCATGGTGAGAAATAGGGATGTTGGCCTGGTTCTGTGAGACAAAACCCATCAGCATATGACAAAAAAATTTTAATAAGCAATTTCAACATATCCTAGCAAAAACAAGAATTATGAGAGCGTCAAAAAGACGCAGCAAATCATTTGGCCTTCATGGGGCAAACTGGTTTTTTATTGCCTTTTTTGTAGAGAAACAAAACGACGTATGGAGATAAAGCGAGGGAGTAATATGATTAAAACGATTTTAGAAGATTGGGGAAAGCTCAAAATAGAAGAAGTGGAAGTGCCGCAGATAGGCAAGGAAGAGGCACTCATTAAGCTGGTGTATGGGGGAATCTGTGGGACAGATGTGCATGTCTATCACCACAATCACAAAACGGCCAAAGTGCCGGTTGTGCTAGGACATGAATACTGTGGCGAATTGGTGGATTTCAAGACCGATTATCCGACAGACTTGGAAATTGGCGATCTGGTAACCTCCCATCCGCTCAATGCCTGTAAAGTGTGTGAGCCCTGCCTAGAAGGGCATGAAAATGTATGCGAACATCTGGAGATATATGGCGTACACACCGATGGCTGTTTTTGCGAATACATTAAAGTGCCCATCCACAAGGTATATAAGTTCCAAAAAGGGGTTCCTGCCAAAGTAGCGGCTTTAGTAGAGCCATTGGCTGTGGCAGTACACGATGTGAGAGAAAGCGGACTGCGCATGAGCGATAGTGTGTTTATCATCGGCGGCGGGCCAATAGGCTTGCTCATTGCCCTCGTTGCCAGACAATGCGGCGCTGCAAAAGTAGGGGTAAGCGAGGTCAATGCCAACCGAATTGCATTTATCAAGAGCTTTGGCATCGAGGCATTTAACCCCATGGAAGCGGATTTTATGGATCAGGTTCAAGCGTTTAGTCAGGGAAAAGGTTGCGATGTGGTGTTTGAAGTGTCTGGAGTAAGAGCCGGGGCAGAGCTCATGACACAGGTCGTAAAGACCCGGGGCATGATTGTAGTGGTAGGTGTGCCCAAGGAGAGCTATCCAGTGGATACCGGAGCGTTTGTGGCCAAGGAGCTTAAAATGCACGGGGTGAGGATTCATCCGCAAATCGACTTCAAAGGAGCGGTAGATCTGATCAACAGCGGCTGCATCAATAAAGAGCTAGAACGGCTGGTGACAGATGAGTTCCCGCTAAAAGACCTACAGAAGGCCATTGACTTTAGCATGGAAGACCAGAACCACTTTAAGGTTTTGGTAAAGCTATAGAGAAATGAGCTGAGCTACTTTTATCGTATGTAAAGGAAAAAATGAGAGAATCCAAATTATATAAAAGGTGGGCTTATATTTACCCACCTTTTTTTGTAAGTCAAATGTAAGAAAAAAGCCAAAATATAAAAAGATGGTTAGTGTTTGAAAAGGCAAGATGCACCGTAAAAAATGTGTAAGTAAAATTATGAGGTAAACGGCCAAAAAAGTGCCGGCTCTTAAATGGCACGGTTCTTTTTTGCATTAAATTTATATCCCAAGTATAGTCTCCCAAGGCCAAGCAGATTGCAAGGCCTCAGGAAAGTATTTCCACTACGGATTTTGCGGTGTGACAGTGATAGTGGTGCCGTCGGACACAATGGAGATATTACCATTATGGTCAGTGCGGTATATAGTTGCCCCCACGTCTTGCAGGCGCTTGAGTGTTTTGTCGCTTGGATGGCCGTAGTCGTTTGCCTGATCAGCAGTGATGATGGCATACTGAGGAGACACCATCTTCAAAAAATCCTTGGTGGAAGAGCCTTTGCTGCCATGGTGGGGCACTTTGAGCACGTCTGCATCTAGCTTACTGGAGAACAGTTCTACTAAATCCTCCTCTGCCTCTTTTTCCACATCACCTGCAAAGAGGAAAGAATTCTGGCCATAGGAAATATAGGTCACAATGCTGGTGTCGTTGAGCTCGCTGTATTCGGCGATTGGGCCTAAAAAAACGAAGGATACTCCATCTAGAGTAAAGCCAGAGCCGATCTTAGGGGTATGGACTTCAGTCTCACTATGGGCAGCTAAAGTTTCCAGCATTTCCTTATACAGTTTGGAAGAATGGCGCGCTTTGGTCATATAAAAATTTTGCACGTCAAAATGGTTGAGGACATCTGTCATTGAGCCGATGTGGTCTGCATGGGGATGGGTGGCGATTACCGTATGGATGGTGGAGATGCCGTTCTCTCGCAAAAAGCTGGAGATGAGCTCAAAGTCGTCGGATTCTCCCGCATCGATCATCACTGTCTGTCCATTAGGCGTCTGAATGATGCTGCAATCCGAGTTGCCAGTATTGAGGACAGTGA
>CAJJPW010000037.1 GCA_905193725.1 uncultured Eubacteriales bacterium | reverse complement strand
GCGCAACCGGTCTCCCGCCGCAAGTTCCAGCCCATTTGCCATGAGATGCATGCCATAGAGAAATAGGCCCAGGCCCCCTAGCAGTGAAATAATCATAAAGATATCCATCCAATCGCTCCCCCAAAACTTAGAATATCAAAATTTACCAAATTCATTGTAAAGGATTTACAATGCCCCGTCAACGCAATTTTTTATCCAAATTTTACAATTATTTTCCCCACTACTACTTGACATTTTTAAATTATTTTCTCGCTACTCTCTGCTATTCTAGCCCAGAAAATCCCCACTGACGCATTACCTCATAGGTTGCAATCGCAACAGAATTGGCGAGATTAAGGCTCCTTAAGCCCTTTCTCATGGGAATTCTCACCGCCCGATCCAAGTGGGAAAAAATGAGACTCTCTGGCAAGCCCTTAGTTTCCTTGCCAAACAATAGATAGCAGTCCTTTTCATACTCTACTTGACAATGATTCTTTTTTGCCTTGGTCGAAAATAAATAATAGGAAATATTTGGGTTTCTCTCAAAAAAATCGTCTAAATTGTTATATTGTATAATCTCCACTTCATCCCAATAATCTAGCCCAGCTCTTTTCACATGCTTTTCATCAATAGAAAATCCCAAAGGTTCAATTAAATGTAACCTGGCGCCACAGATCGCACAAGTTCTAGCGATGTTCCCCGTGTTTTGTGGGATCTCCGGTTCTACCAATACGATATTTAACACATTATTTCCCTCACTTTATTGTATGCAATTCTTCCATAACATCTGTCTGTTATAAAAAAGACCTCTTTAAGCGGCCCTTATACTAGTGATCTAGCAATTTCACCAGTTTAAAGGCAAAATTCTTTTTTACCTTGACCGCTCGCTGTGGGCATAACTCCTGACAGCAAAAACAGTTGATGCACTTATCCTCATTTATTTGCGGTTTTTTATCTACCATGGTTATGGCTTTCGGTGGGCAGCTTTTTTCGCATATCCCACATCCCACACATTTTTGGTAGAGAAATTTTGGTTTTAGCGCCAGCGCTCGCTCCAACCAATCCCGCATAAACCCTGGCACTCTGTGCTTCAAAATACTGGCACATGCAAAATCCGCCTTTTTAAAATCCGGAATTCTTCTTTTTTGCAGATCTTCCCCCACAATTTTTATCCGATCGATGTCGGGGCTGAGTCCCCCCTCTACTGCAAACTTTGTAGTAAGGATACTTTGGGCCTGGTAGCCTATCAGATTGACTCCTACTACATCAGCCGCATGAGCATTACTGCTGCCGATGAGCAGCCCCATCTGCCTGGGCTGTCCACTGGAAGGTCCTTCTCCTTCCATTGCCATAACAGCATCAATGATATTGAGTTCCGGCTTTAAATTTTGTTCAATATCGATCAGTGCGTTGCAAAAGTCCTCACTATTTTTAAAGCGGAAATGGTACTCTGCCTTGGTAAAGCCCGGTATCGTGCCATACAAGTTTTTCACCGCACCTGTGTATCCAGTCAGCGTGTGGGTTTTGAGCTTGGCTACATTAATTATCACATCTGCCTCTTTGACAGGTGCGATAAAGGTAAGCGAGCTCAGTTGTTTGGCATTTTTTGCCGGCACCGTGAATTCAGAACAGTCCTCATTGAGCGATACACCTGCATCTTTTGCAGCTTGTTCCAAACCCGTCTTTTTATATAAATTGTGCAATACCGTTTTGTTATAGGCACCTCCTGGGCTATCTGCAATAACCACTTGGGCCCCCAGCGCCGCCACCTGCTTTGCAATCTCACAGACCAATTGGGGGTGAGTCGTACAGCACTTTTCCGGTGGCTCTGCCTTGAGCAAGTTCGGCTTTATGAGCACTTTGCCTCCGGGTTTCACAAATTTGTCCAATCCACCCAAGCGAGAAAACATCTCTTGTACTGCTTTTTTTACAGTGGCCTCTCCATAATCTGGGCAGTCCACCAATGCTACCAAATCACTTTGCATCGTCTTCTCCCAAAACAAATTTTTGTATCGCCAAGGCTGCACCATCTTGATCGTTGGTCAGCGCAATGTAGTCCGCCTCTTTTTTCACCACATCCATGGCATTCCCCATGGCCACACCACATCCTGCAAACTGGATCATATCTACATCGTTCTCCCCATCTCCAATGGCCAGCACCTGCTCTCTGGGGATTTTTAGATCCTGACACAGCCATTTTAGGGCTTTTCCCTTGCTCTGGCCCGTGGGCATGATGTCGATATTATCACTTTCTGAACTGCACACCGATATCTTTTTCCAGGTTTGGAGCTGCTTTTTTATCTGGCTGTGCCGCAAAGGATCTGATTCCACAATCAAGAGCTTCACCGCCTTATTTGCAGCACGTTGGACCAAGGTTTCATAATCGTCTTCCACACAGATCAGGTCCAACCCCTGTGCTCGCAACCCATCCACATCCCACTTTTCAAACAGCTCTTTTACCACATCCCGCCGGGTACAGTGCACATGATCCCCACAAAAGGCAAAAAAGCAGGAGCCGAAATCCTGAGCAACATCCTTGCAAAAGGCAATCGATTCCCCATCTAAAGTGGCTTCATAGTAGACCTTATGCTCACTGCGCACGTTGGCACCATTACTGCAGATAATCGGCCCATCTATCCCCCATTGGGCCGCCCACCGATTGGCTGTGGTATAGATTCTGCCAGTGCAAAGCACCACTTGGATGCCCTGTTGTCCCAATCGGTTCAATACCTGTTCCATTCTGGGACTGATGGTTCTATCACTTCGAAAGATGGTGCCATCCATATCCAGTGCCACCAGCCTAAATTTTCCCTCATTCATGTTTCAGTTCCTCTGCAAATTCTTTTATCCTTCTCAATGCCTCCACGATATTTTCCAGAGAGGATGCATAAGAACAGCGGATAAAGCCCTCGCCACCTTCGCCAAATGCCGTCCCTGGAACACAGGCTATTTTCTTTTTCCGTATGAGTCTTGTACAAAATTCTTCACTGGTCAGTCCCGTGCTCGTGATATTCGGGAAACAGTAAAAGGCACCTTCCGGCTCAAAGCAGTGAAATCCCATCTGATTGAACTCTCTAAAAATCAGCTGCCTGCGGCGGTTGTACTGTCTGGTCATTCCCTTTACCTGAATA
Source organism: uncultured Eubacteriales bacterium (assembly GCA_905193725.1). Lineage (GTDB taxonomy): Bacteria > Bacillota > Clostridia > Christensenellales > Christensenellaceae > CAJJPW01. The sequence goes on along the minus strand of CAJJPW010000037.1, from coordinate 9,346 downwards.
TAGTCATTGCTCATCTCGTATTTGAGCGCCTCTACTCCTGCAATTTGGCTGATGATAGGCGCACACAGCATAGTGTACTGGTGAATTTTCACCATGGCATCAATGACAGGTTTGGGCCCTGCCCCGTATCCCAGACGAAATCCCGTCATGGCAAAAGCCTTGGAAAAGCCGTTGATCACCATTGTGCGCTCTCTCATCTCTGGGAAGCTGGCGATGGAGACGTGATTTTTCCCATAGGTGAGTTCCGCATAGATCTCATCCGATATGACAAACAGATCGTATTTGAGGATGACATCCAAAATTCCCTCTAAGTCTTTTATCTCCATAATCGCGCCAGTGGGATTGTTGGGATACGGTAGTACAATTGCCTTTGTCTTGGGCGTTATTACCGCTTCTATATCCTCACGCAACACTTTAAAGTTGTTCTCTTCCTTTGTGGCAATGGGTATAGGTACTCCACCGGCAAATTTTACGCCTGGCATATAGGACACATACGAAGGAGCTGGCACCAACACTTCATCTCCAGGCTCAATGAGCGCCCGAAATGCCAAGTCCAGTGCTTCACTAGCGCCCACAGTGATGAGTATCTCCTCTACCGGATACTGGATGGCGAATCGATCCTTCAGATATTTTGCCACCAACTCTCTCAATTCCAATAAGCCGTGGTTGGAGGTATAATGGGTTTTACCGCTTTCCAGCGCATAAATCGCCATCTCTCGAATATTCCACGGGGTGACAAAATCAGGTTCCCCCACTCCCAGAGAAATCGCGTCTTTCATCTCACTGGCAATGTCAAAAAACTTTCGTATGCCTGATGGTGGCATCTTCAAAACCGTTTTTGCAATATATTTTTCCGAGCTCATGGCGTCACCATCAATCTCTTATCGTCTTCATCTTGCACCAGTATCACGCCGTTTTCCTTGTATTTTCTCATAATGAACGTGGTGGAAGTCCCCCGCACTCCTTTGAGCACCGCCAGTTTTTCCCACACAAATTGGGAAATTTTTTTCATAGAGGTGCTGCGCACTCTCACCGATAAATCGTACCTGCCGGACATGAGGTAGACCGCCTTTACCTCTTGAAATTTGTAGATTCTCCTGGCGATTTCGTTATATCCCAGATCTCTTTCGGGTGTCACCTTCACCTCGATGAGTGCTTCGGCCGAGACCTCTTCATCCAAATTTTCCTTGTTGATCACTGCCACATATTTCACAATTGTCTTGTCTTCTTCTAATTCCTCGATGATTTGGGCCACTTGAGCCACTTCTATGTGAAGCATTCCTGCAATTTCTTCATTAGTAACTTTGGCGTCGTTCTCTAAAATTTCCAATATTTCGTTTTTCAGGTTCATCCTATTACTTCCCTCATTTCCCCCATTTTTCACACAGGCAATTTGTTTTATTGTACCATTCTCTTTATTTATTCGTCAAATAAGCCGTAGCCTACAGGAAACCACCTTGCTCCTCTTTTGAAAAAATACTCGACGCTGAGCCAAATCCTTTAGGCGCAGGCAAAGACTTCTCTTGTCCCTTTGGTGATGGAGAATACCACTCTTTATCTTTCTGTTATCGAAACACTGTACTCTTTGCCGAAATATTTCTAACGATTTCCCCCGTTCTTCTTCCCTCCTGATAAGGGTTCTCCAGATTGCTTTTCTGAGTGGGATATACTAAGGTCAATATGATATTCATTAAAAAATTCAACAATATCTCCAACCTTTTTAGGTTAATCGGGAGTTGTTCTTTTTTTAGACAAAAAAACTGACAGCCTCATCATTACAACTGCCAGCCCTTTGCTTTTAAATCTATTTTCTGCTTTTTACTTCTTTCCTATGATGGATGAGCGCTAAGAATGCGTCTGGATCCACCCGGTGGATAATCGTCTCTATCTCATCATCTCCAAAGCTTGTGGTGCGCCCCTCTGCGTACTCTTGGTCGATCTGTTCTTTGATCTGGGTAATTAATTTGTGACCCTTCTCGATTCGCAAATCCCCTTCTAACATAAAGTGCTCATTGATCCAGTGTGCAATCCCTGCAAGGCCAGAATGTTCTCCAATGACCACCGACACTGGCCGCCCCAAAATCTTAGCCGTATCAAAAATATTGTAGATCTCCTCATCTTTGAGCAGACCATCTGCATGGATTCCCGCCCTTGTAGAGTTAAATGCCCTGCCCACAAAAGGCGTTCTCGCTGGGATCTCGTAATCCAGCTCATTTTCAAAGTATCTGGCAATTTCCGTGATGGCTTTGAAGTCCATGCCATCGTCTGTACCCTTGAGTTGAGCGTATTCAATGGCCATTGCCTCTAGAGGGCAGTTGCCCGTTCTCTCTCCAATTCCCAGCAGCGAACAGTTCACACTGGAGGCACCATATAGCCAAGCCGTGGAGGCATTGGATACCACATTGTAAAAGTCATTATGGCCATGCCATTCCAGTAATCTAGACGGCACTCTGGAGTAAAACCTCAAACCGTAGACAATCCCCTGCACACTTCGGGGCAGCGAGGCTCCTGGGAAGGTGACTCCATAGCCCATGGTATCACACATGCGGATCTTGATGGGCATGTTGCTCTCCTGCATCAGATCCATTAGCTCGTTGACAAAGGGCACCACAAATCCATAAAAATCCGCGCGGGTGATGTCCTCTAAATGACAACGGGGTTTTATTCCATAGGAAAGGGCATCTTTGACAATACCGAGATATTTATCCATGGCCTGTGCTCTTGTCATACCCATTTTGTTGTAAATGTGGTAGTCCGAACAGCTCACCAATATGCCCGTCTCCTGAATGCCAAATTCCTTGACCAGCTCAAAATCCTTTTTGCTGGCGCGAATCCAGGTAGTGATCTCAGGAAATTCATATCCCAAATCCAAACAGGCGGAGATGGCTTTTCTGTCCTTTTCCGTATACACAAAAAACTCACTTTGCCGGATAATGCCCTTGGGCCCTCCCAATTTGTGGATGAGTTTATAGAGCTCTACCACTTGCTCCACAGTAAAAGGGGTGCGGGATTGCTGTCCGTCTCGAAAGGTAGTATCTGTGATCCATATCTCCTCAGGGAAGTGCATTGGCACTACTCTGTGATTGAATGTGACCTTTGGAATATGGTCATAATCAAACATCTCCCTGAGCAAATTAGGCGTCTCTCTCTCCTGCAGTTTATATCGGTAATTGTTCTCTAGTAACAATTTGTTTTTTGACTTTCCATCGCTCATTCCAGTTCCCCTCTTGTCGCCCGGCTTTATCAGCAGCGAGGATCCCTCCTCACCTGTTCTCATACTGATTTTAGTCGGTTAATGTTGCCACAAATTCTCCAATTCTCTTAATGCCCTCTATAATGTTCTCCTCCGAAGTCGCGTAGGACAGCCGTACGTGGTGATCCGCTCCAAAGGCAATGCCGGGAATCAAGGCAACCTTGTTTTGCTCTAAAATGTACTCGCAAAAATCCATAGATCCCTTGATCTCTCTGCCATTGGACTTTTTCCCCAATAGCTGACGAATATTCATCATGATGTAAAACGCGCCTTCTGGCACTAAGCAACTCAGACCATCGATGGCATTAATGGCATCGGCCATTAGAATCCTGCGCTTTGCAAATGCCTCTAACATCTTTTTCTTCTCGTCTTGGGGACCAGTGAGCGCTGCTACGCTGGCATATTGGGCGATCGAACAGGGATTAGACGTCGCGTGGCTTTGATAGCTGCCCATTACCTTGGCTATTTTCTCATTGCTTAGTGTATATCCAATTCTCCATCCCGTCATAGAATACGCCTTAGACACTCCATTGACCACAATGGTGCGCTCTTTGGCATCCTCTCCAAAGGAGGCAATGCTATAAGCTTGATAGCGATCATAGACCAGTTCATCATAAATCTCGTCAGAAATAATGTAGAGATCAAACTCTTTGGCCAATGCCGCTAGTTTTTCTAAACGCTCTTTTTCATATACACAGCCACATGGATTCGAAGGGCTGTTAATGATAATCGCCTTAGTTTTAGAGGTAATTGCACGGCGAATTCTCTCAATATTGGGTTGAAAATCGTCTTCTTCCTTTGCCTCTCTTTCTACCGCCTCTACGATTACCGGCACGCCATCTGCCATCTTCACCAGTTCTGGGTAAGTAACCCAATAAGGTGCAATGATAATCACTTCATCCCCAGGGTTGAGAATTGCTTGGCAGGCATTAAACAGCGAGTGTTTTGCACCATTGGAAATCACTATATTAGAAGGCTCGTAAGTGAGGCCGTATTTTTTTTGATACCGTTCACATACCGCTTGCTTTAATTCATTGCTGCCAGATGCTGCTGTATACTTTGTCATTCCCTTTTCCAGCGCCTCGATTGCCGCATCTTTAATATACTGTGGCGTGTCAAAATCCGGTTCGCCAGCACCAAACCCAATCACATCAATGCCGTTCTTCTTCATCTCGGCTGACATAGCTGAAATCTTCAAGGTCAATGACGGCGCTATTGCAAGCGCTTTTTTAGAAAGTTGCATAATTCTTCCCCCATCTATATGTTAAAATTTAAATACTATCCTAAAACGACACTATTCATTGTAATATATCTATACGCGAAATACAACTAGAAATTTCACATTTTTGCAAATTTTTATTTTTTAAATTGCATATTCCTGCATTTTAATCCTCTGCTCTTCCTCACTATAAGTTTCATTAAAATACCACATATATACAAAAAACAGAATATCTACCTCTTAGGTACCATATATTGAATTATTCTTTTTTGAAAAATATGTTTTTATTTACGATGAAATTTTGCACTTTCCCGAATCACTTGATCTTTTCTCCTCTTGAGCTATTTCAATCCAAACCCAATTTGCAGGCAAATTGCCATTTTGATTCCCATTCTTTCATTTTAGCTGATTGAATGTCTTTTCTCTTTTCCTTTTTCATATCCACGAAAGCGAGGAAAAATCCTTGCATTTTCATCAGGCAAATTATACAATAAGATTAATGAATATGGCCAAGGAGGGTCCTTTATGTCTCATTTTGTGATTACCGCTTGTTCCACTTCGGATTTGTGGGAAGATTATACAAAAGAACGCAATATTCAACTTTTTCCTTATTCTTTTATCATGTCTGGCAAAGAATATAGCGATGATTTTGGGCAATCTATGCCGATAAAGACATTCTATCAAAGAGTACGTGGTGGTGAAATGCCCAGCACTTCTATGATCAATGTTCAAACTTATACCGATTATTTCGAGCCTATTTTGGCATCTGGAAAAGATATCCTGCACATTGAATTCTCTTCTGGGCTGAGCGGCAGTTGCTCCAATGCAAAAAACGCTGCAAAGGAACTCAATGGTAAATACCCCAATCAAATTTATGTGGTGGATTCTCTGTGCGCTTCTTTAGGTTACGGGCTTCTTGTACACTATGCCCTCAATTTAAGGGATGAGGGCAAATCGCTAGAGGAAATTCGCACTTGGCTAGAGGAAAATAAATTGAGACTCAACCATTGGTTCACTGTAGACGATTTAAACCATTTAAAAAGAGGAGGTAGAGTCTCGGGTGTAACAGCGTTTTTAGGCACTATGCTGAGCATTAAGCCGGTTCTCAATGTGGATGATGACGGACATCTCATTCCCCGTGAAAAGGCTCGTGGCCGTAAAAAAGCCATTGTAGAGCTGGTAAACAAAATGAAGGAGAGGATTGTAGATCCAGACGGACAGATGGTTTTCATCTGCCAGGGGGATTGTATTGACGATGCAGAATTTTTAGCAGCAAAAATTAAAGAAACTTTTCCTGGAGTCCTCGATGTGAAAATCGGGTATACTGGCCCGGTGATTGGCGCTCACTCTGGGCCTGGAACACTTGCTGTGTTCTTCATGGGAGATCGCCGACAATAGGATGATCAAAAGAGCCTTTGGAAAAGGGCTCTTTTTTAATAACAAAAGTCTCTAAATATCTTAAGTGTGATGAATCAATTGTAAGATTCTATTTCAATATACCTTCCAGACTTTTGAGTACCCACATTTATCTACATGACATAGTTAGATTGTTATCAAGCAACGCGATTTATCTTTTTTATCTTTCACGAGCAGCTTTTTCTTTGCAGTTAGCATTTGGAGAAAAACACCCTTGGGTCATCAGAGTTTTCCCTCACATTATTTTCGGTAGCCACAATAGGGGCAAAATCGAAAGTCCTTTTGCAGTCTCGCCCCACACTGAGGGCAGAGCCAGGTATCTCCATATTCACTGGACGCTTTGGACATTTTGCTAAAATCCACTTCCGCACCATTTTCCAGCTGTTTTCCATATTCGGCATCCATGTGATAAATGGCACCACAGCACTGCATCTGGAGAAAATAGCGCTTGTTCCACCGAAACAACGGTATAAAAAACAGGTGAAAATAGGTGTACTCATAGATCAATTTCCCACGACTATACCTTCCACAATTTTCACACACGAGATTCACAATTTCTCTTACTACTTTCTGTCTGTCTTGTATCCCAAATATTCCTATAAAAAACATCGTATCCTACTTTCTAAAAGAATTCAATTCCCTATATTGCCAAATATAACCTTTCCATGCTATCATTATCTTACATATAATACCCACAAATTTTCTTTCATCAATCCAAAAACAAAGGAGCAAAAACATATGATAATTTGCCCGCATTGTAATGCACAAAATGACGACAATACACATGTTTGCACTGTCTGCGGCAAAATGATCCCCGCATCTAGTGAGCCCTCTAAAGAGCTAAATCCACTTAGTGAATCGGATTTTCATCATGCTGACGCTGGCATTCCTAAGCATCAGAGGCCTAAAATCTCTGTAAGGGAGTTCTGTAAGAACTATTTGAGCATCACGATATTAGGTGCCATTTTACTGTATCTGATTTTACACTGTACCCTGTTAGGGCTATTTACCGGCTCTGCAGCCGCTCCTGCCTTTTTCAATGCAGTGATTCCCTCTATCGCTTTTTGTTTTGCCATCGCCCTCACTGTCAGGGCTAGTGGTCCGGACTTTTCTCTGATGTCTTCTCTTCTCCTTGCATATTATATCTTGAACCTCAATCTGGGTGAAGGCTTATCCGCTGGTATCATATTATCTGCCTTTGGCATCTGCATTCTCATTGGTGCAATGAATGGATGTATCATCGCCTTTTGCAAAATCCCCGCTATCCTCACCACTTTAATTATGAGCCAGCTAATCACCGTCATCACCATGGCGTTGCAGAGCTCTGATGCAGGTTACTTCATCGTCGGTCATACAGTGGAATGGGGAATATCTAGCAGTCTAGCCGCTTTCTTCCTGCTCATTCTCTCTTTTGTGTTGCCTTGCATTATGATCTTGCTATCCACCTTAAAACGCAGCAAAGAACAGCGCAAATCCCTCGCTATAAAAGAGCGGATATCCCAGTTATTTGGCTACGTTGTGGGCCACATTGTGGTAGTGCTCATCGCCTTATATCTGGTCATTTATCCCGATAATTACTTCTATCCTAGCGCTTATTCCAATATACTTGTCATCATTTTTGTGTATGCCTCTCTGGCCTCCGCCGGGGCATGCCACGGGAAATACTCCTGCCTATTATACGCCATTTTACCAGCGCTCTTCCTCTATCTGTATCCTACACTTTTGACCTTCCTAGGGGCATCTTCTCTTGTACAGTACATTATATTCTCCATATTGATGGCTCTTTTTCTCGCCATATTCTTTCTCAGCAAACACAGTGAGGCCAAACATCAGATAGCAACCACATCAACTAAGGAGAATTAAAAGCGCAACCTTGCTTAAAATAAAGCGCCCTTGCAGTAACATGCATATAGGGCGCTTTTATTTATTATAAATGGCATCGTGAAATTGGTTACTACCATCCTTTAGTCATCATCCAAGCGCTAATCTATGACAAATTTTTTATTGCCTAGCTACTCTCTTGTTGCACTCCTATAATTGAGATTTTATTGCCTCTTCCCTCTTTATTATGTAGTATTCACCAGCAATGTATAATTATTTTTTTACAGATCAATCGACTATCAAGAGCCATGCTATTCTTGCTCTCCAGTTTCGTCTTGCCGTGCAGATTCCTGTTCTTGAGACTTCTGAATCTTATTCGCCAAAGTAGCTGCAAATTTCTCGCTGGGCGAGAATATGGCACAGGCAAGCTTATTCTTTTTTTGGTGAATCAGATAGTATCGCGTTTCTTCTGGCAAAAAAGTATACTTGCTTTTGGAAAGTTTTTGGTATTTTTTCAATATCTCCTTTTTCCCGAACTCTACCATATTTTCTAATTCAATAATTTCCAGCGTCTTTACTTTTCTTCCAAGCAATCGATCAAATTGAACAAATCGCCCCTTTACAGTGTATTGAAAGCCTTGCAACTTATTTTTTATAATAAAAGTGCCTAGCACGATTAAGGCAACGTATAATACATATTGAATAAATCGAATTTGAAAAGCGTATTCAATGAAACTACCGATGAAATTTGCTATAAAAAAGATGATTACTATACAAAGAATATATAAAATTCCCTTTGCCGAGCTGATCTGTTTGTGTCTCAACGATTCCTGTACCATATTTCCTCCAAACCAAAACATGTTATTTAAGTAATCATTATAGCATAAGAAAAAAGCATGTCCAAGGGGTTTTACTGCAATCATTTTGGAAAAGGTCAATTTTTCAGTAATACAAAAAAGCTATGAGGCCTTTTTATCAACTCGCAGCGTCCATAGCTTGTCCATAAAAAGCAAAAAGACCATTGTTAAACAATGACCTCCCCGCATACTTTATAAAATAGAGACCGGCAGCTACCAATCCTCCCACACCGTTGCCAGTGCAGTACTTTAGGCGTATAAGGGCTTAACTTCTGTGTTCGGGATGGGAACAGGTGGATCCCCTTAGCTATCGCCACCGGAAACTTTTCTAACTCTTCTCTTCGTACCGCGTTGCTCTTCTCTTCTGCCTCCCTGTTCGGTACTTTACATATTGTACTACTCCTTGACTCCTTAGTCAAGTACCTTTCTAAACACACTCAAAACCATATAATACCTTCTTTGATCAAGCCCTCGACCTATTAGTATCAGTCAGCTTCATACATTACTGCACTTCCACCTCTGACCTATCAACCTCCTAGTCTTGAAGGGGTCTTACTTCCTTACGGAATGGGAAATCTTATCTTGAGGGGGGCTTCACGCTTAGATGCCTTCAGCGTTTATCCCTTCCGTACTTAGCTACCCAGCTATGCCCTTGGCAGAACAACTGGTACACCAGAGGTACGTCCATCCCGGTCCTCTCGTACTAAGGACAGCTCCTCTCAAATTTCCTGCGCCCACGATGGATAGGGACCGAACTGTCTCACGACGTTCTGAACCCAG
>CAJJPW010000036.1 GCA_905193725.1 uncultured Eubacteriales bacterium | reverse complement strand
GCTGTGCCAACCGCATTTGCGCCTCACTGCCCGAATAGCAGGAGATTACCTCATAACCCTCTTTTTTTAAGACGGTGGTCAGCAGTTGGTTGATATCTGCATCGTCCTCCACCACCAAGAGTCTTGCCTGTTCCATGGTACCTCGTTTTGCCCTTTCCGCGCCCCTCCTGCTCCGATGGCCTTGCAGTCCAGGCGCCTTTTGCTAAAACTATCATACCGTTTTTGTGGCGATAACGCAAACCCCAGTATTTAATAAATCTTCTATGAGTACTTCACCTGCAACGATGGGTGCGCTCCACTTTTGTTTTTTTATGGCCGCAATACAGTCAAATACCATGTCTTTTGGCACCCCTTGGTTGGTCTTTACCGATAAAATATCGTCCGTCCCCTCCACTTTTACAAGACATGTGATGATGCGTTTTGGGGCAGTCATCTCCGCGATGCCATACTCTTCCCCTCGTTTACACTGATTGCCCGACACCACATAGGTATCCCCTCTCTTTTCCACCTGAAGTGGGCAGCCCATAGGGCATTGAATGCAAATCATAGCGCTTCCTCCTCTATGCCGATGGTCAAATTCCCCACGGCCTGCTGGGCCCAGCTCTGTTTGAGAGAGATGGTCTGCATCTCCCCTGGGGCCATCACCCGTTTTTTGATGCGACCCAGTTCCTTTTCATCGTCCCGCACTACCACAGTGACTCCCTGATACACCCGATTGGTGCGGAACCGCAAGGCCACATCGTTCTCCACTTGTCCCACGAGCTTTTGGGGCACAGTATAGGAAATTCCCTGTTGAGGCAGAATGGCAATCTCCTTCTCGCTTTCTTGTTTCTCCACATCTGTAGGGGAAACATGTAGGGCAAAACGTGCGGCGTATCCTCCCGCTATCTCGCTTTCTTGGGTCACATAATCCACCAGATCGTGCACATGCAGCGTATTGCCACAGATGAAAATCCCCGGCACACTGGTCTCAAAGTGCTGATTCACCGTGACGTAATTACCTGTGACCTCCGTGCCTGCCCCTAGCGCCAGCTGGGTCTCCGGCACCAATCCCACAGATAGCAGCAGGGTATCACAGGAGATAAACTGCTCGGTACCCGGGATGGGTCGTCGTTGGTCATCCACCTTGGCGATGGTCACCCCGCTGACCCGCTGTTTCCCATGGATGTTCACCACAGTGTGGGATAATAGCAAGGGGATATCGTAATCCTCCAAACACTGTACAATATTTCTCGATAGTCCGCTGGAATAGGGCATCAGCTCTACCACTGCCTTGACCTTGGCCCCTTCGAAGGTCATTCGCCGTGCCATGATCAGGCCAATATCGCCGCTCCCCAGGATGACGCACTCCTTGCCCACCATATAGCCGTATATGTTCACGTATTTTTGTGCCGCACCTGCGGTGAGTACTCCTGCCGGCCTGGTTCCCGGGATTTGGATTGCCCCTCTGGAGCGCTCCCGGCAGCCAGTGGCAAACACCACTGCCCCTGCATCTATGTGGCATAGGCCCCGCTCTTTGCTCACGGCGATCACTTGCCGCTGGGAAGAGACCTCCAGCACCAGCGTGTTTAGCATTACCTCAACGCTGGAGCGTTCTATCCTCTCACGGAACCGAGCCGCATACTCCGGCCCTGTGAGCTCTTCCTTAAAAATGTGCAGGCCAAATCCGCTGTGAATGCACTGGTTGAGGATTCCCCCTAGCAGGGAGTCCGTCTCCAACAGCAGCACTTTCGCCCCTTCTCTTTCCGCCGACAGCGCTGCCGCCATGCCGGCAGGCCCACCGCCAATCACTACTACATCGTATTTCATCTCTGGGCCTCCTTACTGTATCCTACCGGTCAAAATCTGAGAGCCCTGTCCATCCTGCAGTACATCTTGCAGGTCTACCTGTCGCTCCCGGGCAATGATCCGCAAAATCTCCGGGCCGCAAAAGCCTCTCTGGCACTTGCCCATGCCCGCTCTGGTGCGCCTTTTCACCCCATCTAGGGATACGGCGCCCCTCTCAATGGCCTCTACCACTTCCGCTTCTGTCACCTGCTCGCACCGGCAGATGACGTGGGCATAGAGTGGGTTTTGCCTAATGGCCTCTTGCCGCTCTAGATCGCTCATCTCCCGGAACCGGCGAATTCGCGGGCGGTGCGGGTCAAAATCCTGCTTTTCTTGGGCGTGAAGCTGCTGGGCAATTTCTCTCGCCAAGTAAGTGCCAATGGCTGGCGCCGAGCTCAATCCCGGGGATTCGATTCCCACTGCGTTGAAAAAGCCCTCCTGGCTCTGCTCCACAACAAAGTCGTCCGACTGCAAATGGGCTCTCAGCCCTGCAAATTGGGTGATAAATCTCCCCTTTGGATAGCTCCAGTTCACCCTGGCCTTGGCTAGGATCTCCTCCATCCCCGCCTGGCTTACTGAGGTATCCTCCTTGCTCTCCACATCTGTGGAGGTAGGGCCTAAAAATAAATTGCCGTCCACTGTAGGGCTAATCAACACCCCTTTGCCCATGTTGGTGGGCAGGTTGAACAGCGTTCTGTGGAAATACGCCCCAGCGTCTCTATCCATCAGCAGATACTCCCCTTTTCGGGGTATGATCTTGCGCTTTTGATCGCACACCATGTTGTTGATCTCATCGGAAAATAGTCCCGCTGCGTTGACCAGTGTTTTTGCCTGGTACGTCCCTTGGGAGGTAACTACTTGGTATCCGCCAGGAATCCGCTCAATATCCACCACTTCTGTATCCCACTGGATTCTCGCCCCGTTTTTTTGGGCGTTTTCCCCACAGGCAATGCAAAACTCGTAGGGGCAGGTGATGCCGCTATTTTGGACCCACAGCCCTCCCAATACCTCAGAGGATAAGTTGGGCTCTAGCTCATGGACTTTTTCCTTCCCGACAATCTCCAGACCTTTTACTCCGTTCTCCTCTCCTCTGGCTTTGAGAGCTAAAAGGTCTTCTAGTTGTTCCTGTCTATGGTACAATACCAGCGCTCCATTGCGCTGAAAGGGAAATTCCAGCTCTTTGGACCAGGAGTCATATAACCGGTTTCCCTCCACGTTAAATTTTGCCTTTTGCGTCCCAGGCAATGCGTCATATCCCCCGTGGACAATACCGCTGTTTGCCCTGGTAGCTCCCATGGCAAAGTCGTTTCCCTTTTCTAAACATAAAATATTCAGCTGGTAGCGTGTAAGTTCCCGTGCCACCGCCGTTCCTATGATCCCCATCCCTATGATGATGGTATCTAACATGTCTTGTTCCCTCTTTTCCTCGTGCTGTCTTTGCACTATGTTCATCCGTTGTCCAGTTCCCTTTCAGGGGAATCCATGTGAAAGAGCTTGGTGCACTCCACTGCTTTATTCCACCCCTTCATCAGTCGATCCACCTGTACTTTATCCATGGCAGGGGTAAACTCCCGCTCCAGCTTCCATGTCTTTTGAATCTCCCCAGTGTCCTTCCAGAATCCCACAGCCAAACCCGCCAAAAACGCTGCGCCCAGCGCTGTGGTCTCGTGGATCACCGGTCGTAAAATAGGATAGCCTAAAATATCGCTTTGGAACTGCATGAGCAGGTTGTTTTTGCTGGCCCCTCCATCTACCTTTAGCGAGGCCATGGGCATGCCCATATCGTCTGCAATGGCGTCTAGCACCTCTTTGGTCTGGTAGGCAATGGCCTCCAGGCACGCCCGGATGATATGGCAGTGGTTGGTCCCTCTGGTGAGGCCAAACATAGTGCCTCTGGCGTACATATCCCAGTGAGGTGCTCCCAGGCCGGTAAAGGCTGGTACCACATACACGCCGCCATTGTCCTTTACCTTGCTGGCAAAGTACTCGGAGTCCTTAGAATCCACCAGCATGTGGAGCTCGTCCCTTAGCCACTGTACCACTGCACCGCTGACAAATACACTGCCCTCCAGCGCATAGGAGATCTCCTTTCCATGACAGGCTGCGATAGTAGTGAGCAGTCCCTTTTTGCTGGAGATCTTCTGAGATCCTGTGTTGACCAGTGTAAAGCACCCTGTACCGTAGGTGTTTTTCACATCCCCCTGGGCAAAACACGCCTGGCCAAACAGCGCTGCCTGTTGGTCCCCCGCAACACCGCAAATGGGCACGGACACACCTTCTATTTGCGCATAACCGTATATTTCGCTGCTGCTCTTCACCTGTGGCAGTAGACTTTTGGGGATATTTAGCTCCTTTAACAGATTTTCATCCCACTGCAATTTGCCGATGTCGTATAACATAGTTCGCGAGGCGTTGGTGTAATCGGTAACGTGTACCTTGCCCTCTGTGAGTTTCCAGATCAGCCAGGTATCCACTGTGCCAAACAATAGCTTCCCTGCCTCCGCCTTTTGCCTTGCGCCCTCTACATGGTCTAATATCCACTTGATCTTAGTGGCTGAAAAGTAGGCGTCTATAATGAGGCCGGTGTGCTGCTTGATGTAATCCGCCCAGCCATCCTGCTTTAACTGCTCGCAAATTTGGGATGTTCTGCGGCACTGCCATACAATGGCAGGATATACCGGCACTCCTGTCTCCCGATCCCAGAGGATTGTGGTCTCCCTTTGGTTGGCGATGCCGATTCCCGCAAGCTGCTCTGGCGAAATGCCCCCTTTGGCCATAGCATCCATCAGCACGCTCAGCTGGGAGTTGTAGATATCCATGGGGTTTTGCTCCACCCAGCCGCTTTGGGGAAAACTTTGGGGAAATTCCTGCTGTGCAACCGCCTTCATCTCCAGCCGCTCATCGAATATAATACATCGAGAGCTGGTAGTCCCCTGGTCTAACGATGCGATATATTGTTTCATTTTTGTTCCTCCCATGTGATTTCTCACATAAAGCGATGAGAAAATCCTCTATTGATTTTTTAAATAGAATTTCTTTATCATCCTTGCCACGATTTCCATGTCCTGAGGCCGTTTTATCAGCCAGCTTGCAGTTTCACTCACATTGGGCTGCCCGGTTTAGGCGTTTTTCTCTTGTTTTTTATGGCTGCGAAATGCGTAAAATTTCATCAGAAGAAATGTCACGGGGACGCCAATAATGGCCGCGATGATAATCGCCAGCTTATCGTTGAGCCCCAGCACATTATGGAAAATAAATAAAGAGAGATTTTGTATGATGTAGTTGGGAATGTATGAAATACAAAATTTCACTAATTTCTTAATGGAGAGTTTTTCGTGAAAGGTGAATTTGCTGTTGAGCAAATAGGATATACCCAGACACGGGATATACCCTATGGCAAAAGCCACATTGGCATTCATGATGAGCGACAGCACCGTCGGAATCCATATGCCGTTGATGGTGTTGACAATCCCAATGCCCACAAATAACATAAACTGCTTTGTAAAAAATATGTCAATCAACTTTTTCCAAAACTTTTTCAGTCCAGATGTCTTTTGCTGCTCTATGTTATTCTGCATGCACATTTCCTTTGCCGTCGTTTTTCACACTTTTCACACTGCGCCTATGCGCCTAATCTCTTGTGCCGATGTTACGGCACCAATTCCTTGGTTATCTGATTTCTAAAGCAATTTAATTCTATTATAGCAGCAACCTAGGTACTTATCAAATACTTCTTTGTGATTTTTTTGCCATCTATGCCTAGAGGCAATTCTAACTTTCTCATTGTCGTGTCCAAATACAAAATGGCATAAAAAATCCACCACAGAATTTGCAGTGGATTTTCTCATAATAATGTAGAGGAAGAGCGATCATCTCAGTCGCTCAGGGACTCAATCACTTTTCAACAGTACTCTTCTACCATCTTTTTTGTGGTCTCATACGCTTTTGCGATCACCTGAGAGGCTTCCCACTCGTAGTACTCCGGGCGGAACGTCTCTATGGAAACCATGCCGTCGTAGCCAGTGGCTTTTACACTTTCCAGATAGTTCCCCAGGTCGATCTCCCCAGAGTCCACCAGTCTTCTGTGGCAGTGGTCTAGCGTACCCAAGGGGTAATCGTCACAGTTGTTGATGTGCACCGCAAATATCTTCTCTTTGGGGATTTCACGTATGCAAGAAAAATCGTTGAGCTTGCCATTTAAATGCAGATTAAACGGATCCAGGGTGATGCCCACATTTTCTCGATCCACCTGACGGATGATCTCCATCGCCTGCTTTGTGGTCTTGACTGCACTGCCTAGGCTCCCCACTGGTTCAAAAGCCAAATTCATCTCATACCGCTGTGCAATGGCCGAGAGCTTTCTCAAAATGCGCACAGAATCCTCCATGACCTTTTCCTCGCTGGCAGGATACATTTGGTTATTGGGGTCGTGGGGCAGATAGATGTTGTCAGCGTCATCTAAAAGATGGGGCACCACGATAAAATAGTGGTTTCCAATCTGTTTGGACACCTCACAGCAGGTTAGAAAATATGCCATGAGCGCTCTATCCCTTTGCACATCCGCCTTTTTTGGATGGAACATGTTGTCATACAGGTAAAGTGCGTTGATGGCATGGGGCTTTAAATGGCTTTTGCCAAAGAATTCCTTCAGCTCTTCCACAGAATGATCCTGTAGATAGTCCAGCAGCATATCTCCTCGAATCTCCATGTAATCAAACCCGCATTTTTCACAGAGCACTAAATCGTCTTCCAGCGAAGAGCACTCGGATGCCGTCGCTTCATTATAAGAGAGTTTCATACACATATCCTTTCTTTTTTCAGCAAGAGTATCTCCTCTCTTCTCAGGAGGGACAAAAGCCCTCCACGAGCGGTTGGGAGGGCTCTTGCCAGGTATTTATTACCTATCGGTTATTCGTTAATTACTGCTTGCTTCCTGTTCTTCTTTCCACTCAGAATACGTTTGAACGCCGTTCCATTCGGGGGTCTTATAGAATTTTCCATCAAATCCTGTAGGATCGTCGTTTAAGTAATCTGTATAATTTTCAGCGGTGATGCAAGTGGGTGTAAAGAAGGAGCCAATCAGTAAATCATTCGGATCGAATCCGTTGTTTACGATGTCGTTGATGAATTCAATTCCGCCAGCGCCAACTTGAGGGCCGGACATAGTGCCTGTGCACAGGAGCTTGCCTTCTCCAACCAGGTTGATGCCCTCTAATGTGCCGTCAGCTGAGGTACCTACTTTAATCTCATCTGTGGTATACCCTGCATTTTCAATGGCGGTGATGCACCCTACTGCTTCAAAGTCGTTATCTGGCAGGAACAGGTTTAAGCTGCCAGCGTTTGCTGTGATGATGTCCTCTGCTGCGTTGAGTCCGCCTTCAATGGTCCAGTCTCCCTCGCCATAGCCCACTACGTTGAATTTTGCCTCGTCAAATGTGGCTTTGCCGCTATTTCTCACAGACTCAAAGATGTTATATGCATCCAGCCATGCATCTTCTTCACATGCATAAGGCGTTCCTAAGGCTTCCATTCTGCTATACAGCACGCCTGCAACAGCGCCGGTTACCCGGGACTCCGCTGTAGTGTTGCCCAGTTTTCCAGGCATTAACGTGGCATTGATGGTCTCGTCCGCCTCAAACTGTGTGCCAATATAAAGGCCAGCTTCCCATCCACAGAAGAAGTTTGCAAACGCAATTGTGGTGAGCGCCTTGCAGTCTTCAGGCACTGTGCCGATGCAAACTACTGGAATACCCGCCTCTACGGCCCGGTTGATATCCTGCACGGGGCCAGTCTGGTTGACTGGGTCCACCACGATGATATCCACGCCTTGGGTGATAAAGGTATCGATGTGCTCGCTCTGTTTGGTCACGTCGTTATCCGCATTCATGAAGATGAGCTCAAACCCATATTCCTTGGCCTTTGCCTCGGCTGCCAGTCTCACGCCTACAAACCAGTCGTTGTCTTGGTTGATCTCCGTCCAGCCAATGGTGAGCACCCCATCTCCATCGTCTTCCATGGGCCATGCTTTATCTACATCCGCCCTGCTCTGGGTATCTGGGCTGATAATGCCAGAGAGTTCTGTGGCGCCAGAGGCAGCCAGTTGGTAGATCTCGTGTAGATCAGAGTCGCCGTTTTCGGCGGGTTCTTGTACGTCTTCACTGGGCGCTGTGCTGCTCGTATCTGCCGGAGTGCTCTGTCCAGGGCTCTCTTCGCTAGGCGCTGTTGCGCATCCTGCAAAGCACATGCTGAGCATGGCCAGTACCAGTACAAAGATCAATACTTTTTTTGATGTCTTCATAATTTCCTCCTACAAAAGTTATTTATCGCAGCCCCATTGGGGCAATTGCACGATTATTAAAATCCCAAATCCTCGTCTACGATAACAATGTGATATTCCCGCTCAAAGGGGTATTTGGTGGGCTCATCAATAATGGCAGTTACGCAGCAGATTCGCTCATCTGAGCAGCAGTCGTGGCAGCGCCCTGTGATATAGCATGGATTTTTCTCAAAGCCCAGCCGCTGTACGTTTTTTGGCGCAGCAACTGCTTTGATGCGATCGATGGCGTCTTGGTAATTGCCATCCACAATCTTGTTTTTTCCGCAGACCACTACCACCCTTTTGGGGCCGTGAAACAGATAGGACACTCGATTGCCCAGTCCATCTGTGTTCACCAGCGCACCTCTGCTCATAAGCGCATTGGTAGAGCATAGGTACACATCTGCTGTCCGTTCCTTTTCAAATTGGCTCGTATCCATTTCGTCCTTCCCCAGCCAATGAGAATAGACGGTATAACCTCTTTTGAGCATTTCCTCATAAATTCCCAGACCCTTAATGGTCATGGAGCCGCCAATTCCCACGCTTTGATTTTTGGGGATGAGTTCAAATACTTTCTTTACTGCCTCATCACCTGTCTCTGCATAATAGGCGTGAAAGCGGTGCCTTTTTAGATTGGCAATCGTCTTTTTTATCACATCATCCATTATAGTTCTCCTCGAATGCAGGTTAGATCCTAGTTGACCGCGCTGCCTCCACCGATCATCAATGTGGTTCCATTGATGTAATCCGCATATTCAGAGAGCAGCATTACCACGCCTTTTCCGATGTCCTCTGGGTAACCAGGTCTTCCCAGGGGAATCCGGTCTACATTGGACTTCCAGGCTGAGCCGATTTCCTCGCCGGTAATGGCTACTGTCAGCGCATCTCCTCTCACCCAAATATCCGTGTCTATGATGCCCGGACAGATGGCATTGACGTTGATATGGTACGGCCCCAACTCCTTTGCCAGCGACTGGGTCATTCCCCGCACGCCGAATTTTGCCGCACTGTAGTGGGGCATATATGGCCAGCCCTCCACGCCGCAATCTGAGCTCACATTGATGATTCTGCCACCGCCGTTTTTCTTTAGGTAAGGGAAAGCCGCATAATCTGTGAGGTAAATTCCCTTGAGGTTGATGTCCAACATGGTATCCCAATGCTCTTCTGTCAAATCCTCAAATTTAATCGGGTCGGTAATACCCGCATTGGCCACCACTGCGTCGATCTTGCCATATGTCTCATATGCGAACTTCATGAGGTTTTCTACATCCTCTCTCTTGGTCACATCGCATATGCGGGCGGATATCTCGTATCCCTGCTCTTTAAACTCCGGCACTATGGACTCTATTAATTTGGGGTTGGTGCCACTCACCACTACATGAGCGCCTTCTTTTGCACAGCACAGGGCAATTCCCTTGCCAATGCCTCTGGTCGAGCCGGTAATCACTACCACCTTATCCTTTAATAACATGATCCTGCCTCCTTATTTGGTTGGATTTTCTCATAATACTCTATCTTGGTTTACTGGCGTTTGAGCCCTTCAAAGCTCTGCAGCAGCACTGCCGCCAGGATGACCACACCTTTGATAACCTGCTGAGGATACGCTGGCAAGCTGAGCAAATTCATAATGTTGGTGATCAGCGCTAACACCAATACGCCAATCACCGTCTTGCCAACTGAGCCTTTGCCGCCCATCAGGCTGGCTCCACCGATTACGCACGCTGCAATGGCATCTAGTTCATAGCCGTCCCCTGTGGTGGGTGCGCCCATTCCCGTCCGTGCAGTCAGGCAAATAGCTGCTAGGCTGCCCATGGCGCCACTGATCACATAGGCACAGAATTTGTATTTTTTATCGTTGATACCCGAGAGCCGGACCGCTACCTCGTTGGAGCCGATGGCGATGGTGAGTCTGCCAAATGTGGTAAATTTAGTAACCAATGCAAATATGACGATCACTACCACTGCCAACCAAACGGCCCAAGGGATGCCCAAAAAGGATTCACTGCC
The DNA here is from genome assembly GCA_905193725.1 of uncultured Eubacteriales bacterium. Classification (GTDB taxonomy): domain Bacteria; phylum Bacillota; class Clostridia; order Christensenellales; family Christensenellaceae; genus CAJJPW01. Next base: position 2,485 of record CAJJPW010000036.1, on the reverse strand, counting down.
AAAAGCCAACATGAAATCTGTAGCAGGGACATCTGCAGGCCAGCGTTCTGGCTGTCCGTTGGTGATCAGGTAGGCAATGCCCTTGGCAATGGTCTGGAACGCCAAGGTGACAATAAACGGCGCCATCCTGAGTTTTGCCACCAGCCCGCCACTGATCGCCCCGATGATACACCCAAAGGCGATGGTGATGAGAATGCTGATGATGAGGCCGAAGATGGAGTTGAGGCCCCAATAGGCCATGGCAACTGTAAAGAGCATCCCGCTGGCGCCTGCCACCATGCCCACTGAGAGGTCGATGCCGCCCGTTAAAATGACGTACAACATACCCATAGACATAATGGCCAACGGTGCGTTTTGCCTCAATAAATTAAAGATATTTTGTGATGTCAAAAATGCTGGGGATAATATTGCGGATACTGCAATTAACACGATGAGAATCACAACCGCATTGTACTTCAAAATAAATTGTCCCGGCTTTATTTTCTTTACATTTTGTGTCTGCGTATTCATGTTTACATTACTCCCATTGAAAGTTTTATTAGATTTTCTTCTGTCAGCTCGTCTCTGCTGAGCTCTCCCATTACCACGCCTTCTCTCATGACTAGCGATCTATCACACATGCCGATGATTTCCGCCATTTCGGAGGAAATCATTACAATGGCTTTGCCTTCCTCTGCCAGATGGTTGATGATATTGTAAATCTCTATCTTTGCGCCCACGTCCACACCACGAGTTGGCTCGTCTAGGATCAAAACCTCTGGGTCGCTGGCAATCCATTTGGCAAAAGAGACCTTTTGCTGGTTACCGCCTGAAAGGGAATTGACCAGAGCATCTTGCCCATCTATCTTGATGTGCAAGGCATCGATCAATGACTGAACTTTTTCCTTTTCCGCCTTTTTATCAATGATGCCCAGCGCCTTGGTGTAATCTTTCAAAGACGCCATGGTGATGTTAACTCTCCCCGATTGCTCCAGCAAGACCCCTTGATTTTTTCTATCTTCCAGCAAGAAGCCAATGTGCTGTTTTACTGCTTCTTTGGGCGTATGAATGCTGAGCTTTTTCCCTTTAAGGTACACTTCGCCCCCATCTTTTTTGTCTGCTCCGAATATCGCTCTTGCCGTCTCAGTTCGCCCAGCACCTACCAGGCCACTCAGCCCAAGGACTTCCCCAGCGCGAACTTGGAAGGAAACGTCCTTTACAGCGTTGCCGCTTTTTATGTTTTTCACTTCGAATATTACATCCCCAATTTTCGCATTGCGCTTTGGGAAGTAATCTTCAATTTCCCGGCCAATCATCATATTGACCAATTGATGCTCGTTTGTCTGTGCTGTTTGCACAGTATCCACATAAGTGCCATCCTTAAACACGGTAATTCGATCGGATATGCGGAAGATCTCCTCTAATCTATGGGACACATAGATAATGCCCACACCCTGTTTTTTCAGGTTGAGGATGAGCTCAAAGAGCTTTTCCACCTCATTGGTGGTGAGCACGGCAGTTGGTTCATCCAAAACCATGATCTTTGTCTGCCGTGAAAGTGATTTACAGATTTCCACCACCTGTTGAAACGCCACAGGCAGATCTCCTACCCGGGCATTTTCATTGATGATAGAAAAACCCAACTGATCCAGCAGTTCCCTCGTCTTTCTCCTCAATACCTTCCAATTGATGATGTTTTTGCCCATTCCCATGTGGTCGATGTATATGTTTTCGGCAACTGTCAAGTCCTTTGCCAGCGCAAACTCCTGATAGATCACCGATATCCCCTGTTGTTTTGCCACTTTGGTATCGTTTATCTCCAGTTCTTTGCCATTAATTTTGATCGTCCCACTATCTTTGGTATAAGCGCCGGAAAGTATTTTAATGAGAGTCGATTTTCCCGCTCCGTTTTCGCCCATTAACGCGTGAATCTCTCCGGGTTTTAGATCAAAATGGACATCTTGCAGGGCTTTTACGCCTCCAAAGCTCTTAGAAATGCCGTGCATTTCTACTAGACTTTGCATTTCCTGCATCACATTTTTCCCTCCTTTTTCTCTCAAATTCTTGCTAAATGCTGAATTTTAATAAAGTTATATTCTCGCCTTCGCAGCGCAAATCCATCGCTCTATCACATGTACATCGGCCAAGAGATTTTACAAAAGGCATGCCATTTTTTGCATCTCTTCTCTTTTTTCAGCTTGATGTGCTGACATATGATCCTAACCTCCATGAATACCATCGCTTTGGTTTTACTAAATATGTTTGTAGTTCTATATTTGACGGAAAAAGTATACTTTCTCAAAGGGAAAAAAGAGCATAAAAAAACACCCATTAGTGGGTAATTTCGGGTAAATTTGACATGATTTTATATAAATTAGTATGTTTTTTCCATCTTTGTAAAGGTATACCTTTACAAAGAATAGATTTTCCTATTCTATCTATTTATAAAAATGTAGGTAGTCATGCCTTAAAATTACGATAGATACGAATAGAAATCAATACAAAC
>CAJJPW010000035.1 GCA_905193725.1 uncultured Eubacteriales bacterium | reverse complement strand
GATGCGGCGGTTTACGAGCCAGTGCTCAAGAAAATCAGCGATGCTGGAATTCCATTATTTACCCTGGATCACCCCAGCGTATACAGCATTTGTAATGCAACATCGGATAATTACTCCATAGGCTCTGGCCTTGCCAAGCAAATTTATGAAGACATGGGCGGAGAAGGCATGGTTGCTGTGTTCAACGGATTTTACGGTGTGAGAACCTCTGCCATTCGGTATGATATGCTCAAATACGTAGCACAGGATTATCCTAATGTAACTTTCTTAGAACCAGACTTGCAGGATATCACTCCCGGCACAGTGGAAGACGCCAGCAAAAAAATTCAGGATCTTTTGACAAGATACCCGGAAGGCAGCGAATTAAAGGCGATCACAGCAGCATGGGATATCCCTGGGATCGGCGCTGCACAAGTGATTGACGCAGCAGGGAGAGATGACATCAAAGTATACGGCATCGATGGCGATCCAACGGCACTGGAAATGGTCAAAGACCCAGATTCCTGCTATCAGGCGATTATGTGTCAAAATCCAAAACTAATTGGTGAAGCCCTGATTGACCAGGTGGCAAGATATCTCGCTGGCGAGGAAGTTCCCTCCTCCGTATATGTAGAACCTGTATTAGTAACCAAGGACAACTATGATGTTGCCATAAAAGAGCTTTACGGTTGAGATCTGAAATGCCCCGTACTGCTGTGCGGGGCATTTGTATAAGAGGTGTGAAGACATATGAGCGACAATATCATATTAAAGATGGAAAACATCGACAAGGTCTTTCCGGGCGTGCGGGCCTTAGATGGGGTGGACCTAGAGGTAAAAGAGTGTGAGATACACGGTCTCATCGGCGAAAACGGCGCTGGCAAGTCCACGCTGATGAAAATCCTCTCTGGTCTCTACACCCATGATGGGGGAACCATTACATTTTGTGGCAAGGAATATAAAAAGCTGGATCCCAAGTTGGTGGAACAAATTGGCATCAGCATCATCCATCAGGAGCGGCAAGTGGTTCCTTACCTGACGGTGGCAGAAAGCCTGTTTTTAGGGATTGAACCCCAAAAACTCATGCACCGCAAGACAATGGTGAAAAACGCGGAAAAGCTGCTAGAAGAAAAATTGGGTGTCTCCATCAAGGGCTCTGCACTCATGAGCGAGCTCACGGTGGGAGAGCAACAGTTGGTACAAATCTGCCGGGCGCTGATGACCAACCCCAAACTGATCATTTTTGACGAACCTACAGCGGTTTTAGCTCAAAAGGAAGCGCAAAAACTGTTTGAAATCATAAGAGAACTGAAAAAGACCATTTCGGTCATCTACATATCCCACTACTTTGGAGAAATTTTAGACCTTTGCGATGCCATTACCGTACTGAAAAACGGTCAAAAAGTAACTACAGTACAGGCAGAGGGAGAGACGATTGAGCACTTGGTGTACCTGATGGTGGGAAGGGATGTAAAAGACCAGTATCCACCCAAGACACGGACGTTTGGGGAAGAGGTGATCAAGGTTGCTGGACTCACTCACAAAAAATTATTCCAAGATGTGAGCTTCTCCATCCGGGCAGGAGAAATTGTGGGGCTCACTGGCCTTATGGGCTCTGGCCATGGGGAAGTAGGAGAATGTTTATATAACACAAAGGACGTAGTGTCTGGTACGATCGAGTACATGGGGCAGCCTGTCAAGCGGCTTTCCCATGAATCCGCCGTCAAAATGGGAATTGGATACCTGCCCGAAGACAGGCGGGGCAAGGGCGTGATTCAGGCAGACAGCGTAAAAGAGAACATCACCATTGCCAGCATGCAAAAAGTCTCAAAGTGTGGATTTATCAATCGTAAAGCGGAAAATAAAGTAGCGGACGAGTATATCAAAAGCCTATCTATCAAAACGCCCAGCAGGGAGGAGATCAGCGGCCTCTTGAGTGGTGGTAATCAACAGAAGGTGATTATCGCCAGATGGATGCAGTGCGGCAGCAAATTACTCATCTTAAACCAACCCACCTCCGGTGTGGACATTGGAGCCAGGGCGGATATCTATTCGTTTATCGACAAGATGGCGAGAAAGGGAAGCGCTGTGCTCCTCATCTCACAGGATATTCAGGAGTTGGTGGGCATGTCGGATCGGATTCTCACCATGTTCCGAGGCAGGCTCACTGGGGAATTTGATGTAGATAGGGATATCACAGACGACGTAATCGTCTCCATGATGGGGGGTGGCAAGAGTGAATCGTAAAATTAGAGCGGAGGCAATTTTAGACAGAGCAGTCACCTATGGCGGCTATGGGGCGTTTATTCTAGTGGCAATTGTATTTGCATTGAGCTCCCAAGAATTCCTTTCCTTAGATAACATCATCAACATCATCGTTCAATCCAGCATCTTAGGGATCGTGGCCTGCGGCATGACTGTCATCCTCATAGGAAGTGGCACTCACGTGATTAAAGGGGGCATTGACCTATCTCTTGCCAGCAATATGGCCTGTGGCGCGGCGGTTACGGCGCTATTATGCCAAGGTGGAATGGGGCTATTTCCCGCATTTGCCATTGGCGCGGTTTTAAGCCTGGTGATTGGGGTGATCAATGCCTTTGCAGTGGTAAAATTGCAAGTGTCACCGCTGCTGGTTACCCTATCCATGATGTACATTTTAGATGGGGTTACCATGGCGATTACCGGCAATTCAGTAGTGAGCATCTCTAACGATGCCCTGACGTTTATCGCAAACGGAAGAATTTTGGGCATACCAGTGATCGTGTGGGTGTTTATCATTATTGCGGCAGCGCTATTTCTGCTGTGCAACAAGACCTCCTATGGAAACAGGCTGTATGCCTGTGGAGGCAATGCCATGGCGGCCAAAACTGCTGGCATTAAAGTGCCCAAGATGGTGATGGGAACGTATATTATGGCGGCTGCCGCTGCTGCGATTGCGGGGCTGCTCACCAACGCAAGGCTCTCAGGAAGTGTGCCAGGCACGGCGAGTACGATGTTTTTAGACGTAATGCTCATCGCCTATATGAGCGCCATTTTCTCCAAAAGAGCAGTGCCCAATATTATAGGGGCGGTGATCAGTGCGATTTTTGTGGGAATGCTCTCCAACGGGTTTACACTGATGGGCGTTCCCTCTTACTGGGTGGCTGCCATCAAGGGGATATTGATACTCATTTCAGTTTCCCTCACATCATTTAGAACAAAGGGGGCGAACTAAATGGATAGACAAAAATTGTCTTTTGGTAAATTTTTGCTGAACAACTCCACTATTATCCTCATCGTGATCATCGCGGCTGCGTTTGCCATTTTTACAGAAGGATTTTTACAGCCCTCTAACTTAGTCAACATTTTAAGTCAAAGCTCTATCTTGGCCATTGTGGCCTGTGGCCTTTGCTTTATCGTGGCCATTGGCGGCATCGACCTTTCCCTGACCTTTTCCTACGACCTAGGAGCTATGGTTTCGGTCATGCTCATGAGCGCCGGAATCCCTTGGTTTATCGCTTTATTGCTGGGGATTTGCGCAGGAATCTTATTGGGGGTAGTCAACGGGACGCTGGTAGTGAAGGCAAAAATCGCCATATTCATCGCCACCTTGGGCATGATGTACATTGGTGAGAGCGTGCAAAAAATCCTCACCCATGGAGGCCAGCCCGTGTATCTACCGGGAATGGATGACGCCTTCCAATTTATGGGCAGAGGCAATGTGCTTACAGTAATCGGCGACGGCTACCGGCTGGACTTCCGGTTTTCCATCATACTGGCGGCCATCGTCATTGTGGCAGTATACTTCGTACTCCAGCGGACCAACTTCGGGCGCAAACTGGCGGCTATCGGGTCTCAAAAAGAGGCAGCAACCCTGTGTGGTGTACCTGTGGCCAGATATACTTTCTTCGCCTTCATCATCTGCGGCGGCATTTGTGCCTTTGGCGGTATGGTCAATGCCTCCACCTACACGGCTTACCTACCCAACAGCGGGGACTACTATTTAATGGATGCCATTGGCGCTGTCTTTGTGGGCTGTACGCTCAACAGACGGGGATATGTAAGCGTTGGAGGAACGGTGCTGGGCGTCATCTTTTTTGGCATGATCAGCAACGGGTTAAATCTATTAGGAATTGCCTTTGAATGGCAGAGTGTGGCAAGGGGAGTGCTCATATTCCTCATCATCGCCATGGATGCATATAAAAAGGCTTCACTATTAAAGAGCAAATAAAGGAGAGAAAGATGGCAAGTTATTTATCAGATGCACAGGCAAAGACCATGATTGTGGAACTGGGAAAGCGGATGTACGCCAGGGGCTACGTGAGCGGCAGCGATGGAAACATCACCATCAAGGTGGGTGAAAATGTGGTATGGGCCACCCCAACTGGCGTGTGTAAGGGGTATATGGCTGAAAATATGCTGGTGAAAATGGATCTGGATGGGAACATCATAGAGAAGGGGGAATATAATTCCACCTCAGAGATCAAAATGCACCTGCGGGTGTACAAGGAAAACCCTGATGTGCAGGCAGTGGTGCATGCCCATCCACCAGTGGGCACGGCGTTTGCTGTGGCCGGTGTAAAGATCGACCAGCCGATGATGGCGGAAAACGTGGTATTTTTAGGGGCAATTCCCTGTGCCAAATACGCAAAGCCAGGGAGCCAGGAAGTTCCCGATTCGGTGGCGCCTTTTTGCAAGGAGTACAACGGCTGTTTTTTAGCGAACCACGGAACCCTCACTTGGGGGGATAACCCCTTAGAGGCGTATTATCGACTGGAATCTCTGGAAAACTGCTGCAATATACAGCTGCTGCTGAAAAACCAACTGGGGCACGCCAATTTACTCACGAAAGAGCAGGTGGAAGAACTCTATAAATTGCGCGCAGCCTCTGGCATCAAGCGAGGCGGTAAAATGCGGGTAGAGTAAGGCAAAACATCCTTGCATGTGAATTTGCGGTGCGCTAAACTATACTTAATAAAACTAGGCAAAGCCGGATATGTGAGGAAAATCATGAGTTATATCGATAGTCAGGATGTGGAAAAGAAACGTGCTTTTTTGGAGCGGATCTCCACCATGTATTACATCAACGAAAAATCTCAGCAGGAAATTGCCGAGCAGTTTGGCATTGGCAGGTCGTCTGTGGCGAGATTCTTAGGCGAGGCCAAGCAGGCTGGCATTGTGCAGATACGCATCAACAGCACGAAGACAGAGCAGTTTCGCAATTCCGAGCTGGAGTATCAGTTGATGAGCCGTTACAAGCTGCGGGACTGTGCTGTGTTGAGAAATGACGTGGCAGGAGCGACGGACGAGGTGGTGCCTGAATACATCGACCGCATCATCCCCCAAAAGGGAATTCTGGGCATTGGCGGCGGGAGGACGATGTATCAGCTGGCCAAGCGGGCTTGGATGATCTCCAAACGCCCTGAGTTGAGCGTCATACAGCTCACTGGAAGCATGGGTAGCATCCCTGAGACCAGTGTTACCAAGCTGTGGGCAGAGTCTCTGGACGCGAAGGGGATTTACATCTCCGCTCCCTTGCTGGCGGACGACTCACAAAACAAAAAGTTCATCGAGGCAAATTCCATGGTGCGAGAAGCACTGGAACGTCTTAGGGAGGTGGATACCTCCATCATCAGCATTGGAGCGACAGATTTAAATACACGGATGCGGTATCTGGCCCATTTTCAGGACATCAATGTGGAAGAGGTGTACAAAAAGTGCGTGGGAGACGCGGTCTTTCACTTCTTCGATCAAAATGGTCGGTTCTGCCTAGAGGAACTCTCGGAAAGGGTCATCGGCATATCCCATTCGGATTATCTGAAAATCTCCAATAAAATCGTCATAGCATATGGCGCACAAAAAACACAGGCAATCCGCGGGGCGATCCAAGGCGGGATGGTAAACATCCTGGTAACAGATTGCGAACTGGCAAGGGGGTTGCTGGAATAGAGAGAGGAACGATGAAAAACGGATATCTGATCATAGACTTTGGAACCGGGAACACCCGGGCGGCGGTGGTATCCTCCCGGGGGAAGGTGATTGCCCAAAGCGTTGTGGATACTGCCTATCAGGTGGAAGGAGAAGATGCCTGTAGTTTTTCCCCTGCTATGCTGCTGAAAAACGTACTGGAGGTGGCAAGGCGGGCCGTCAAACAGGCAGAAGATACTCGAGTAGTGGCCGTATCTGCCACCAGTACCAGACAGGGAGCGGTTCTCCTAGACAAAAACGGTGAAGGGTGGTTGGGGCTTCCCAACATAGACAACCGAGGGGCGTACCTGGAGCCCCAGTTAGACGGCGATAAGATCTATCAGCTGTCTGGAAGATGGGCGATGCGATACTTCACCGCCCTAAAGATAAGGGGTTACTTTGACAGATATCCTGAAAAGTGGGAAAAGCTCAGCCAGTTCACCAGCATATCCGACTGGATTGGATTTGCCCTTACGGGGAATCTGGTCTATGAGCACTCCCAGGCCTGTGAGACGCTGCTCTATGATATCGAAAAGAGCTGCTGGAGCGATGAGCTGTGTGGGCTGATGGGTATCCACCCCAAGTATCTGCCTAAATTGCAGCAGAGTGGCAGTTTGCTGGGCTATGTGAAGGGCCAGGTGGCAGACCAGATAGGCATTGATAAGGTGCCCTTTATCGTAGGAGGGGGCGATACCCAAGTGGCGCTACTGGCTACCTCCGCTCAAGGGGGAGATGTGGCAGTGATTGCAGGCACCACCACCCCTGTGGCCATGCTCACAGATTGCTGCCAGTGGGAGCCCAGACAGCGCTTTTGGACGAGTAAGCACGTTATGGCCGACGAGTACCTTTTGGAGACCAACGCAGGTGTTACAGGTCTCAACTACCAGAGATTCAAACAAAATTTTCTACCATCTATTTCCTATGAAAAACTAAACCAGCTGATGCAGAACATGGAGGCACCCAAATGCCTATGTTGCATGTCTACCATGGAATTTGCAGCCAAAAGATCCTTTGCATTCGGAGGATTTTCCTTTCCTACGCCCTTTCAGGCGGATATGACCCCGGTGGATCTGGCATATGCTATGCTGGTGGATATGGCCTGTGGTATCAAACACAATGTAAAGGTGTTAGAAGAGTATGGGCAAAAGGAAGGCAGGATGGTAGGAGCCGGAGGCGGTCTGAGAAGCAGCGCGTTTTGCAGGATCATTGCAGGTATGACCGGACGGACTCTCACCCTGTGCAAGGGGTTTGAAAGCGCGTCGGCAAAGGGCACCGCTCATTTAATCAGCCGGTACCTAGGAACGGACGAAAAGCAGGAAGAAGTTTTGACCGTGTATGAGCCCAAAGAGGAGCCCTGGATGGAGGACGTATATGGGAGATGGCTGGCATTGCGGGAAAAGCTAAACAGCTGACCTGACAGGAACTTACCCATGTCATCACATGGGCAGATAGAGAAAAAAACAGGAGGAAGAGTATGGACAGAGAGTATATTAAGGAAACATTTGAAAAGATGATGAGAATACGGAAATTCGACATGTGGATGCACGATAACATTGCGGCGGGCAACGACCCGTTTGTGGGCATCATGCACTCTCATGTGGGGGAAGAGGGGTACTCCAGCGCGGTGATCTCCCAGCTGAGGGAAGACGACTACCTCTCCACCACCTATCGAAACCACGCCCACAGCATTGCAAGGGGCATCTCCCTCAAAAAGCTGGCAGCGGAAGTGTGTGGGAAAAAGACTGGCTGCTGCCGCGGTAGGGCAGGAAACATGCACGCCATCGACCAAGACCTGAACATCATCGCTGGCTTTGGCATCATCGGCGCGGGACTGCCGGCAACAGTGGGGACGGCTTTTGCCGCCAAATACAAGGGGACAGACCAGATTGCCGTGGCGTTTTTTGGAGACGGAGCGGTGGCGCAGGGCGCCTGCCATGAATCCCTCAATCTAGCTTCCGCTTTAAAACTGCCAGTGCTGTTTATCAACAACAACAATCGCTATGCCATGTCCACCCCAGTGGCCCACGACTTGGCAGCCAAATCCACCACGGAATACGCAAAGGCCCATCAGATCCCGGCAGAGACCTGTGATGGCATGGACTTTTTTGCGGCATATGAGGCGGCAAAACGGGGCATCGAACACGTGCGCAGCACAGGTACTCCTTACTTTATCGAGTATGACTGCTTCCGCTACCACGGCCAATGGGAGGGAGATACCCAGGACTACAAAGATCCCAAAGAGGTAGAGGCGTATCTGAAGAGAGACCCGATTGCGCTCTTCCAAAAGGGAGCACTAGAGAGGGGTCTGCTCACCCAGGAGGAAATGGACGCCATAGAAAAGGACGTGGAAAGACAGGTGGAGGAGGCCATGGAATATGCCATCGCCTCAGAAGCGCCAGGCTTAGAGGACATCATGACGGACATCTATGCCAGTGAGTATTGAGTTTGGAGGAGAAAATCATGAGAGAATTGAATTATAAAGATGCGGTAAATGAGGCAATTCGGCAGGAAATGCAGGCAGATGAGAGAGTATTTCTCATGGGTGAGGATATTGCAGGGGGAGCAGGAAACCCAGGTATGGAGAGGAAATCCGGGCTGGGCGGCGCCTTTGCAGTTACCACTGGCCTAGTAGAGGAATTTGGCAGAAAGCGGATTTGCGATATGCCCATATCTGAGACGGGATTTTTGGGCATGGGCATTGGCGCGGCCTTTGCCGGACTACGGCCCATTGTGGAGATCATGTATGTGGATTTCATCGGCGTGTGCTTTGACCAGCTGTTCAATCAAGCAGCAAAGATGTTCTATTTATATGGCGGGAAAAATCCAGTGCCCATGGTAATACGTACCGCCTGTGGGGCAGGATTCCGCGCAGGGGCAGAGCATGCCCAGACCCTTTATCCTATCTTCACCTCCATCCCAGGCCTGAAGGTGGTAGTGCCATCTGACGCCTATGACGCCAAAGGGCTGCTCATTCAGGCCATTCGGGATAATGACCCGGGGGCGGTTTTAGAGCATAAGCGACTGTACATGAAAAAGTGCCATGTGCCAGAGGAGAGTTATACCATTCCCTTTGGAAAGGCAGTGGTCAAACGGCCGGGAGAGGACATCACCATCATCGCCATTCAAAAGATGGTGGAATACGCTCAAAAGGCGGCAGAAGAGCTACAGGCCATGGGCATCAGTGCGGAAATCATAGACCCAAGGACCCTTTCTCCTTTGGATACCACTACTATGATCCAATCGGCACAAAAGACGGGCAGAGTGATGATTGTGGACGAATCCTACCCGCGCTGTGGCATGGCGGCGGATATCAGCGCTCAGCTCAGCGAAAAGCTGTTTGGCATATTAAAGGCGCCTATTTTCCGGGTGACACCACCACATGCTCACATCCCCTATGCAGGGGCATTGGAGGACGAATGGGTTCCCTCTGCGAAAAAAATTGTGCAGGCAGCCCAAGGACTTTACAATTATCAAGGGTAATCATATATCCTACTTGTATGTGCATAAATCCGGTATTTATCGGCTGTGGAGGCCTTGTTTGGCCTCCCAGTGGATAAAATCTCCTCTTTTCACAACAGTTGAAAAGGAGGTAAATGTTTATGTATATGTTTTGATCTACCAATACAGTATCCCTACTGTAAGGATGTTTTACCACAAGGCTATGATGGATAGGTAATGGACCTCTTGCCACTATGGGCAAGGAGACGATGAAGTGGATGCCGGAGGCAGGCGGTTAGGCTTGTTTCGGGCTTTTTTTGATGTTCTATTGTAAGGGAAATAGGGGGTTAGTATAGTCCATTCTAATGGACAAAGGAAAAGGACGCAGGAAGAGAGTGCAAACTGGCAATCGACTCATGAAAGAGAAATAAGAGGTACTTGCTTCGACTTTTTTAGTGCTCAATAGAAAAGCAGTGTGCTAAGGGAAAGATCATACAAATCTTTCCCCTCGGATATAGATTCTGCCCTTGCGGGAGGTGCCGCCAATCTCTGCTAAAACGCCCTTTCCATGGCCTCGCAAAGAGAGGGTATCACCTGCAGATACCGGCGCGTCGGGATGGGTGCAGGGAAGGTAGTTGAGAAAGGCAGCTCCCAGCCGGATTTGCTGAGCGGCAACTGTGCGAGAGACGCCAAATAGCCCGCTGACCACCGCATCTAGGCGCAAGCTCTTTACTGTAAAGGCGACGGGGCGTGTTTCCTTGGCAAAGGAGGGGATTTCCCCCAGAGGGAGCTCTTTTACACCAACGCTGCATCGCCCCACCTGAGAGAGCTCTTCTAGGATGAGCCGGCGTGCAGAGTCCAGGCACAGAAGATATCCCATGTTGTCTTTGAGAAAGATGTCGCCAATGCGGTCACGCTCGATCCCCAGCCCCAATACTGCGCCCAGGTAGTCTTTGTGCTGGGGCGCGCCAAAGGAAGCCGTGATTTCTACGGCAAAAATATGATCCTCTACGCGAAAAAAGTCCTCTGCCTCACAGTCGGAGGGGAGAAAAAAGGCGACTTTGCGCTCGCATTCCTCCAGCCCTCCATGAAATACCAGCTGGCAAGGACAGTGTCTGGACCACTGTCTGAGCTCTGCCTGCTGGGTGGGGGTGAGAAAGCCGGTGTGGGTGAGCATGTAACGCTGTTCGGCCCGGCTGCTCAAATCCTCTGCTCGTCTACATAAATCCATCATGATTTCTCCTTGAGATGTTGCTCTATTGTCTGGGAGGTAGGGCGGTATTTGCTCTGGATGATCTGCCGCACCTGCTGTTGGGTGGAGGAGATTTCCCGAATAAACTCCCGGGCGGACATGAGCAATATGTTACCGCTCTGGGTGGAAAGCCTCACCAGATGGTCGGAAGTGATCACCCGAACAGAGTAGTTCTGCTCCAGCTCCTTCACCTGCCGGGCAATATACACATCCGCAGGTTCTCCCTGAGCGGTGTATACCAGATGCAGATTGCCGATATCCATGTGGCGCTCCACACCGCGCTCTACCAGATAGGCGTCAAACACCAGAGTGATGTCGCAACCCTGATACCCTTGATAGTTGCTGAGAATGTCGATAAACGCCTCCCGTGCCGCCCCTAGATCCTCCTGAGCCAATTCCTTAAGTTCATCCCAGGCAAAAATCACGTTGTAGCCGTCGATGAACACGTACTTGCAAAACATGGCATCTGGCTTTTTCACTGGTTGTGGCTGCGAGACCACCGGGCGGGAGTACAGGGGCCGCTTTATGGGGCCAAATTCGCGGAGCATAATGGCCTCCAGCTCTTGGTCGCTGATGGAGGTGCGAGTATTTCGCTGCTCCTCTTTGGGAGGGCGCAATGTGCTTTTGAGATGCATGTGCTGCTTTACCTGATCCCACTTCACCACATACCCTGCCCCGTGGGAACAGAACACCGAATCGGGGGTATTTTCCACATCGCTCTCAGGTTGGTATTGGATTTGGCTGATCACTTCTTCTGCATTGTGGCAGGGGGCATATCCCCCTACCTGGCAGGAGAGGGTTCCCCGGCCTCGGGTATATGCCACCACCTCTGTGGAATAATTGGTCATGGCAGCCAAAGGAGCTGTGCCGGTGATGACCATTTTATCTCCCTGCTCCTGTGGAGGGTTGGCGGTGCCGTGCATTTTCTGAATGTCGCTCAGGGCCCTACCGGTGTACTCTGTGGGAACGCTCAGGCGGAACTGATAGTAGGGCTCCAGAAGGATACTCTGGGCTTCCATCAGCCCCTGGCGCACTGCTCGATAGGTGGCTTGGCGAAAGTCTCCCCCTTCTGTGTGCTTCACATGGGCCCGCCCAGCGGTGAGGGTGATCCTCATATCGGTAATGGGGGAGCCGGTGAGCACGCCGATATGCTGCTTTTCTGCCAGATGGGTGAGGATGAGCCGCTGCCAGTTGAGGGCGAGGGAATCCGTTGGGCAGGTGGAGTGGAAGACAAGGCCGCTGCCTTGTGGGAGAGGCTCCATGAGAAGATGTACCTCTGCATAGTGGCGCAAGGGCTCAAAGTGCCCCACTCCCTCTACCGGCACGGCGATGGTCTCTTTATAGAGAATTTTTCCCTCGTCCATTTCCACCTGGACGCCAAACCGCTGGGCGATCAGGCTCTTTACGATTTCCACCTGTACCTCGCCCATCAGCTGCATGTGAATCTCCCCCAGGGATTCTTTCCACGTGATATGCAGGGTGGGGTCTTCCTCCTCTAGCAGACGCAGTTTGGGGAGAAATATCCTGGGATCACACCCCTCTGGCAGGAGAACCCGGTAGGCGAGCACCGGCTCTAACAGCGGCGCTGCTGTGAATTCGCTGCTGCCCAGAGAAGAGCCCGGTATGGTTTCCGAGAGCCCCAGCACGGCGCACACAGTGCCGGCGAGCACTTCATCGGCGACTTCAAATTTTTCTCCAGAGTAGATGCGGATCTGGGAGATTTTTTCCTCCAATAGAGCGCCAGAGGAGGAGACGTAGGAAATGGGCATGCGCACCTTGAGAGCACCCCCTGTTATTTTCATCCATGTGAGCCGTTTGCCCTGAGGATCCCTGGAGACTTTGAAGATCTGGGCGCTGAAGTCCTCTGGATACTCAGAAGGGAGGGTATAGGTACAAAGCCCCTGTAAGAACTCCTCTACCCCTTGGAGCTTGAGGCCGGAGCCGAAAAAACAGGGGAAGAGCTTTCTCATGCGGATGAGCTGTGCCACCTGTTGCGTGGGCAACTCCTCTGTCTCCAAATAGGTTTCCATCAATTTTTCATCTAGGAGGGCAATGTCCTCTACACACTGGCTGTCTGGATGGAAATCCATGCAGGCAGGATCCAACTG
>CAJJPW010000034.1 GCA_905193725.1 uncultured Eubacteriales bacterium | reverse complement strand
GTCCCATTCCGCCAATCGCCATCTGCAATCTGGATTTGCTCTGGGCGATGATCTCGTACAGACGTTTTTCATCGTCCAAATCAGAACTGCAAAGGATTAGAAGCCCCAAAATGATTTTATATGCAATCTTTGGCTCTACTTATACCTCTCCCTCTAAATTGCAAAATTCGTATCAGGAAGCGCGGCACTTGCGGGAAAAGCGCTCATTAAATTTCGAGGAGCTTCTCACGGGCCAAGATCAAACCAATAAGGAGAAAGTTCAATATATGGATTTTGACGACTCTGCGCTGATTTCAGCAGTTCGGGCAGGAGATTTAAAGGCCATTGATGCAGAGCTGGAAAAAATGGAATTAAAGATGAAAGAGCAAAAGATTTTGTCCCAACTCCACATGGCGATGGTAGGGGCAAGAGTGTATTCGGATATTTCTAAACTCCTGGAAGAGATTTCGTATAATATAGAGGATATCTTAATGAGCAATTTAGAGTATTTCAACGGAATTATTAGCCAGACCACCCCTGCGGCGATGGTGGAAAAATTAAAAGAATACTCGTATAATATATCTCACTTCCTTGGGGAGGCATGCGATGGAAGATTTGATAAGGTGTTGCGAAAAGCAAAGGAATTCATAAAAAATAACTATATGAATTCTAACCTGATGCTAGAGGATGTGGCGAAATATCTGTTTATTAGCGTGGCCTATCTTTGCATTATTTTTAAAAAAGAAACGGGCGAAACGTTTATTGAGTATTTAACACGAGTGCGCATGGAAGAAGCGGCCCGACTGCTAAAAGAAACGGATATGCGAAATTACGAGATCGCTGAGGCGGTAGGGTATTCCAACGCCACTTATTTTAGCACAGTATTTAAAAAATACTATCAGATTTCTCCTAGTAATTATCGATATCAATATAGAAAAACGAAAGAATCTTAGAAGATATTTAATTTGCATGAAAAGATTTTTCTGTTAAACTATGTCACATCAACAAGAAACTTCACAATGAGCTATTCGATATTTGAATTGAAGTAGGAAGCAAGTAGGATAGCGCGAAAAAGTTTTTTACTTGAGTAGCGTCTTCCCTTAGCTTAGTGTTACATAAAATAGGCGTCTTTGAGGGGCGACAAGGGATGAAATGCCCAATGCTCTGGGCAGATAAGATTTTGATGACTTGAGCAAAATATTAACGCGAAGAATGAAAATGCAGTCAGTAGACCAGTTTGGTACGTTTTGTTATTCATAGGATGGGGCAAGATGTGGAGTGAAAACGTCTTGTATCATAAATATATTCATAAAGGAGAAAGTGTATGAAAAAGTTAGGAGTAAAAAAAGTTGCATTAATGCTTGCCTTAATTATGGTAGTGGCAATGTTTGCAGGCTGCGGCACACCGGCGGAGCAGGAGAGCTCACAGGCGCCCTCCCAAACGTCTGAAGAAACGTCCAGCGCTCCAGAAAGCACAGAGCCTGCCGCCGAACAGGGAGGAACAGATACCTATAAAGGCGGCGGACAAGGACGCGCTTTAAACGAACTGACAGTTGGATTTGCACAGATGGAGAACAATATGTCTTGGCGTATTGCAGAGACCAACAGCATTAAGGAAGAGGCAGCAGCTAGAGGCGTGAATTTGATCTATACAGATGCACAGTCTAATACGGCAAAACAGGTTTCCGACGTAGAAGATATGGTTGCCCAGGGTGTGGACTATATCGTGTTGCCGCCCAGAGAAGAAGAGGGCATGACTCCTGCGTTAGAAGCGGCAAAGCAAGCGGGGATTCCTGTTATCCTAGTAGACCGTGGAGTAAAAGGGACAGCGGGAGAAGATTATGCAACGCTGATTTGTTCCGATTTCATCTATGAGGGCGAAGAGATTGCAAAGTGGATCGTGGAAAAGACTGGCGGAAAAGGCAATATCGTAATCCTGGAAGGAACCCAGGGCGCCACTGCTACAATGGATCGTCAAGAAGGATTTATGAATATCATCGAAGGGACGGACATGAAGGTAATCGCCGACCAAACTGCGGATTTCACTATGAGCGATGCACAGGCAGCGATGGAAAACATCATCCAGGCACATGGGGATGAGATCGACGTGGTTTACTGCCACAATGACGATATGGCATTAGGTGCAATTCAGGCGATGAAATCTGCTGGCCTCAAACCAGGCGAAGATATTATCGTTGCTGGCTCGGACGGTTCCAAAGCTGCTCTGGAGGCGATTATTGCAGGCGAAATGTCCGTAACCATCCAATGCAACCCATTCTTTGGCCCGGTCGTATTCGACACAATTGAGAAATTAGAGGCAGGCGAGGAGATCCCTACCTTTATCAAGAATGAAGATGTTCTTTTCGATATTACAAATGCAGAGGAAAATTTATCGTTAGGTTTTTAACGACGGGAAGATGAAGTAGATATCTCGGAAAGAGGCCGCCTGGGTAGATCGGCGGCCTCTTTCAAGGTGTAAAAGCCGATGGAAAAGACAAAAGTAACAGGTAGCATTAGGAGATAAAAATGGGAAAAGAAGTATTGTTGAAGATGAAGGGGATTGAGAAGAGGTTTCCCGGCGTCCATGCGCTCAAAGGTGTGGATTTTTCGGTAGAACGGGGAGAGGTACACGCATTAATGGGAGAGAATGGTGCGGGGAAGTCCACGCTCATTAAAGTGCTCACGGGGATTCATCCACTGGATGACGGAGAGATAGAATTTGATGGAAAAATCATTCGACCTAAAACAGCGCTGGAGGCACAAGAGGAAGGTATTAGCACAATTTATCAAGAATTAAATTTAGTACCGTTTCAAACTGTCTATGAGAACATGTTTGCCGGCCGTGAGCCAATGAAAAAGGGCTTAGGGCTCACGGTAGACCGGAAAGCCATGATCAAAAAGGCAAATGATGTTCTCCAGGATATGGGGATTCACATTGACGTTACGGCAACGCTGAACTCCTATTCCACGGCAATCCAGCAAATGGTGGCCATTGCCCGGGCCATCACAATCAATGCGAAGCTGGTCATCATGGATGAGCCGACCTCGTCCCTGGACACCAAAGAAGTGAAGGTGCTGTTTGGCGTAATAGATAAATTAGTGAAAAAAGGCATCTCTATTATCTTTATCAGCCATCGTCTAGATGAAATTTTTGAAATTGCAGATAAAGTGACCATTTTAAAAGATGGTACGCTCGTAGGCGAGTTTGACATTGAGGAGCTGGATCAGCTCAAGCTGGTATCCTATATGATTGGGCGGGAAACCAAGGAAGCAAAATCTCACCAGCAACGTGAGTATCGTTTTGCAAATGCCAAAAAAATTGTAGAGATGCAAGAGATAGCCCAGGGAACTAGGCTCAATGGAATTGGAATAGAAATAAGGCAAGGGGAGATCGTAGGGCTTGCTGGTCTATTGGGATCTGGGCGCACAGAGCTTGCCAAGATATTATTTGGAGATACCCAGCCAGATAGTGGGACAATTAATTTTGAAGAAAAAAGAGTCCGTTTCAGACAGCCGCGGGATGCGGTGGCCGCAGGAATCGGCTTTTGTACAGAGGATAGAAAAGTAGAGGGAATCGTTCCCCATTTATCGGTGAAAGAAAATTTGATACTTGCGCTTCTGCCTCGGATCAGCAAGTTTGGAGTCATCTCAAAGAAAAAACAAAATGAAATTGTAGATCAGTATATTGAGCGCTTGCGAATTAAAACACCGTCTTCTGAGCAACTCATACGCAATCTCTCAGGAGGCAATCAGCAAAAGGTGCTGCTGGCAAGATGGTTATGTATGAATCCAAAACTGGTGATTCTGGACGAGCCAACTCGTGGCATTGACGTGGGCGCAAAAGAGGAAATCGAAGTGCTGATTCGCGAATTGGCTGCCAATGGAATTAGTGTGCTGATGATTTCCTCTGAAATAGCAGAGTTAGAGCGCAATTGCGACCGTGTAGTTGTGATGCGGGAAGGGAAAAAACTAGCCGAACTAATTGGAGAAGATATCAACCAGGATAAAATTATGCAGACGATTGCCCAAGGACACCACGAGTTTGGAGAAGAGGAGGAAGAGGCTTAATGGATAAAGCGGTCGTACTATCGAAACAAAAAGGAGAAGATACCAGCTTTGCCAGGAAATATGGTGCATTTATTGTGCTTTTGCTGATGATAATCGTCAATATGATCATCACGCCAAACTTCCTGAGCATGGGGACTCTCTGGAACATAGTCATTCAATCCTGTACCATTCTATTAACTGGAATGGGCATGACGATGGTAGTATCTTCAGGGGGCATCGACATCTCGGTGGGCTCTATGATGGCGATGGGCGCTATGTGTGTCGCCAAGTTCCTACCCCTTGGAATTTTTCCAGCAATTGTCCTTTCACTAATCGTTTGCATGTGTCTTGGAACATTCACAGGCTTTATGATTGCAAAATTAAAGATACAACCCATGATCATGACCCTGGCAATGATGATGTCAGTGCGGGGGATTGCACAAGTCATGAACGATGCGATGTTGCTATACATCTCCGATTCGAATTTTTCTCAGTTGGGAACAGGCCGTGTAGGGGGAATGATACCAAACCAACTGTTTATTATCATAGCTGTTGTCCTCTTCGTCTATTTTATCATGAAAAAGACGACTTTGGGCCAATATATACAAGCCGTGGGGGATAACCCAGCTTCCGCTCGACTTGCCGGAATCAACACCGTGAAGACGATCATCATCGTCTATGTATTGTGCGCTGCTTTTGCAGGGCTGGCCGGGATTATTGAGACTGCTAAAATTAGCGCTGCGGATGGAAATGCCATTGGAAAACTGGCAGAACTGGATGCCATTGCAGCGGTAGCAGTTGGCGGCACTTCCATGTCAGGCGGCAAGGCGCGAGTGTTCGGTACGGTGATAGGAGCGCTTATTATGCAGCTGATCACCATTATGGTAAATATGAATAATATACCCTTTGAAGTCTCGCAAGTGATTAAGTCAATCGTCATTATCGTAGCGGTATTTTTACAGCGCGGGAAACGCAGTTAGGAGTGTGAAAAATGAAAACTGGGAAAAAAATAAAAACATCGCCGAGTCTCATGGGAATTATTATTGCGTTTGCTGTGCTATTTATAGCATCGTCTATTATCTTTGCAGATAAGCAATTTTTCTCACTGGGATCTATCAATAATCTTTTGCGCAAAGCTTGCACAGACGGCGGCATATTAGCCCTTGGGATGACGTTTGTCATGTTGGCGGGTTATATCGACCTTTCGGTAGGATCTGTGTTGGCCTTCTCCGGAGTGATTACGGCTCTGGTTTGCCCGATCAGCCCGATTCTAGCGGTTGTGGCGGGAATCGTAGCAGGGGTTGCCTGTGGATTTTTGAATGGATTTATTGTAACCAAACTTTCCATTCCTGCGTTTGTGGCCACACTGGCAACCATGTTAGGGCTGCGGGGCGTTGTGTATCTGATTACCGAGCAGAAAAGTATCTCCATTGAGAGCGATGTATTTACACAGATTGCCAACACTTCGGTGGGGCCCATCTCCATTTTGGTGATTATCTTCGCCGTTCTCATCGCACTGTGCATTTACATCACCAGAAAGACCCGCTTTGGAATTGCACTTTATGCAGTAGGAGGCAACGAAGAGGCAGCTCGCATGATGGGCCTAAAAGTCGATAAAATAAAGATCAGCGCCTACGTATTGTGCGGACTCTTAGCGGGAATCGGGGGCGTGCTGCTCACCTCCAGACTGAGCGCTGCCCAAGCCGTTGCTGGGGAAAACTGGGAGACTACCGCCATAGCCAGCGCGGCATTAGGCGGCATTAAACTCACAGGTGGAGAAGGACACTTTTTGGGAACGCTGTTTGGCGTGCTGATTGTAGCTATCATCAATACCATCTTTAACTACGCGGGAAATATCAATACCTGGTGGCAGAATATCATCATGGGGCTGCTTCTCATGGTGGCGGTTGCTGTCCAGTCAGATGTCTTTCACCTGAAAAAGAAAAAGGCGATGAAATTAGAGGCGGTTAAATAAAATGTGTTCAGCAATGGTATTCAATATCCAACGATTTAGCGTACATGACGGCCCGGGGATTAGAACAACTATTTTTTTGAAAGGATGTAACTTGCGCTGTGCCTGGTGCCATAACCCAGAGTCCTTTCAAGCAATGAAACAGTTACAGTTTTTTCAGGAGAAATGTACCCTATGTGGCGCATGTATGGCGGTATGCCCTGAGCATGCTCATTGTATAGAAGATGGCAGCCATAAGCTACTGAGAGAAAAATGCGTAGTGTGCGGAAAATGCGCAGAAGTTTGTATGCAGGAAGCGTTAACCGTCGTCGGAAAAGAGTATTCTGTTCGTGAGCTGATAGAAATTGTAAAAAAAGATAAAGCATATTATCAAAACTCCGGCGGCGGGATGACACTCTCAGGAGGAGAGCCACTGCTGCAAAGTGAGGCTGTGATAGAACTGCTTCGCGAAGCGAAAAAATGCGGGATTGGGACGGCAGTGGACACAGCGCTGGCAGTAGACCAAGAGAGAGTGGAAAAAGCAGCGGAATTTGCAGATTTGTTTTTAGTAGATATCAAGTTTTTTGATGCCAAATTGCATAAACAGTATACAGGTGTGGATAATAAAAGGATTTTACAGAATATCAGGTGGCTCCTGGAACAGGGAAAGGATCTCTATGTCAGGATTCCTATCATAGGGGGAGTGAACGATACTCCAGAGAATGCGCAAAATATAGCTCATTTTCTGGAGGGGTTCCCGAATGTCATCCAGGTAGAGCTTCTGCCATACCATACTTATGGATTAAACAAGGCCAAGAGTTTAGATATCGCGCAAAAAACATTTACAGCGCCGGATTCTCTTAAAATGGAAGAGTTAAAGGACATTTTTAGAGCATGGGGAATTCATGTGGCACAGTAAAGCGCGGGGGACGGAATGATTGCGCCTGAGCGCAGCGAAAGGAAGGGTAAGAAGATGCAGGAAAGTTTGAAGAAAAGAGTTGACACGTATTTATCTAAAGATACGCGCAGTACGTTCTATGAAAGAGTGCAATATTTAATGGAATGTGAAGAGGAATATCGCAGGTTGCCTCCTGCCGAAAGATATGCAGAGACATTTTATTACATTCTGGACCATATAACGCCTGTACTAAATGAAGGGGAGTTGTTGCGAGGAACAGTTGCCGAGAAAATTCCCACAGAGCAGGAGCGAGAATATGTGGAAGAACTCACAGAAAAGTGGTGGGGAAAGTGTCCAGAAGAAATACAAAAGGATGTACTTTGGACCTATTCATTTGAATGGCTGCGAAGAAGAGCGCCTTGGTTTTATTCCTTCGGTCATCTGGCGTTTGATTGGGAGGAGATCCTCTCCTTGGGGATTGGCGGATTGAGAACAAAAGCGGTGGAACTCCTGGAAAGCGAAAGATATGCGGATGCATCGCAAGTTTCCTTTTTAAAGGGCATTATTCGATGCTATGATGCGTTTGAGAATTATATTAGGCGATATGCGTCTGCAGTGAATGATGCGGAAGAGCGCGACTCGCTATTGCACATCTCTACGGGAGCACCAAGAACGCTAAAAGAAGCGCTCCAGCTCTTGTGGCTCATTGCGATGCCCTCTGCAAAGGTTGTAGGATGTGGGGTATTGTGTTTTGGCCGGATGGATCAATATTTGTATCCATTTTATCAAAGAGACAAGGAAAACGGTTTGCTAAGTGAAAAAGAAGCGCAGGAGCTGTTAGAAGAATTCTTTTTCAAAAATAATGAGATCATGTCTCTCACGGACCATATGTCAAATGATGCGGAGGACACGAGCGGAACGTTAGAAGTGATTTTTGATGACCCGAATTATGTGATCATCGGCGGCTTGCTCAATCAGAAAGAGAGTGGTGTAAACGATCTTTCGTGGATCATGGTGAGGGCAAATAGGGAACTTGGACTCAAAAATCCCTTTATGGTTGTCCGCTATCACGAAGGAATCGAGGAAGGATTCTGGAGGGAAGTATGCGATGCCATGGGCAAAAATACCACGATCGTCGTATATAACGACGATACGATGATTCCAGCCCTAAAATCCTGTGGAGTAGAAGAGCCGGAAGTATATGATTACGGTTTCTTTGGATGCAATGATCCGATTATTCCTGCATATGAAGGCGGGCTAAGACAATTTTGGTTCAATTTAGCAAAACCGTTGGAGCTTTGCCTGAACTCTGGAGATTTTCCGATGCTTCCACGGTTTTCCCGTCCACTGGAAAGGTGTCAGTATTCTCTGTGGGATCGGATGACAGGGTTGATGACCGGAGCCTATTATGGAAAGAAGACCAAACCTGCAGCGCAATTTGAGACGATGGACGACGTGATTGATGCATACAGAGAACAAGTGCGGTTTTTGCTTAGAGATTATAAAAAAGGGATCCTTGAGGATTTAGAAAAGGAAAAGGAATACAATAAGGGACATTTGCGCATAGAAGATTGTTTTTTGAAAGGGACAGTGGAAAACGCTCTGGATTGGAATAACGGCGGCACAAAGTATCATAAATACGTGGTGCAGGGAACAGGGCTTGCCACTGTGGTGGATTCACTGTACGCAATCGAGAATATAGTGTTCGACACAAAAGAGTTTTCTATGCAGGAGTTCGCCCAAATTGTAGCTAGCAATTTTAAAGGACATAAAGACCTGCAAGAGAGATTGCAAAATCGCTTGAGTAAATTTGGAAATGATGATCCTCGCGTAGATAAATATGCAAAAATTGTGGTAGATATTTTCTGTGATGAATTGGCCGCGCTGAATACAGACGACTGTTTATATAGCTTTTGGCCAACCTTATCTTCCGATCGGGATTTTGTCAAAATGGGACTGAGCGTAGGCGCGACACCGGATGGAAGAGGAGAGCGGGAACCATTAAGTGAGAACCAATCTCCAGTAGAAGGCAAAGATATCAATGGTGTTACTGCGCTTCTGAATTCTGTATCTAAAGTACCTTTTTACAGGATAACTGGAGGCCCGCTCAATGTTAAGATACATCCAAACATTGTCAAGGGGGAAGAAGGTCTTCGCTGTTTTGCGGCGCTGCTTAAAACGTATATGCAGCAGGGAGGAATGCAGGTTCAAGTCAATATTTTGGATAAAGACATGTTGCTGGAGGCGCAGCGCAATCCGATGAAGTATAAAGGCCTCTGTGTACGAGTAACAGGATATAGTGCATTTTTTGTTCAGATGGGCAAAAAGGCGCAGGATGAATTAATCCAAAGAACAGAATTACAATAACAAGCCCAGTAGATAAGAAAAAAATGTGGTTCGGCACGAAATTTAGCCAGTGAGATATGAGAATGAAAAAAGAACCTGGCAGGAGATTTCCAATAGAGCAACTTTATGGACGATGGTTGATGAGATTCTTAACGGTTAAAAGTTCATGGTCAGTGGAGATATGGAAATGGTAGCTCTTTGGAAAATGTATTTGATATAGGAAGAAAGGCGCGGTTGATGGAAATCATTAGGCAGCGCCTTTTCCCATTTTGCTGAGCCAGAACACCAAAAGCGCCAAAGGGACGGTGAGCAAAAACAGTGGGTAAAACCATTGGGCGCTAAAGTGGCCAAATATCACCCCGCCCAACATGGGGCCTAAGGCCATACCCAGGTCAAGGCCGATATAATAAGTGCTGTTGGCAAGGCCTCTTTTGCCCTCGCCAGCCAGCAGAATAGCGGTGGACTGGCATACGGAACACATGATTCCATACCCACCAGCCATGAATAGAGCGGCGAGAAACATGACAAAATTGCTTTGCATCCAAGTGAGACACAAGATGCTGGCGCACGCGCAAATGGAGCTAAACGTGAGGAACACCCAAAAAGGCAGTTTGTCAAATAAGCTCTTCATGGAAAACCGAAGAACCAGCAGCACAGCAGCATATAGCGGGAAAAACAGGCTCACGGTTAAGGGAAGCTGTCTGGCATCTACATAACTCACTAAAAAGGACTGGGTAGCGCAATAGGGAATAGTAAACAGCATAATGATGGCGGCAATGGGAACTACCTTTGCATCCACCAGCTGAAGCCTTTTGGGGGCGGGAGATTGGCCGGGCTCCTGAGGCTTTGGCGGAACAGGTTGCCCTTTATCCCCAATAAACTGGATGATCACCATGGTGGCCACGGCACATACAGCGGCGATGATAAAGGCGGGGCGGTAGCCAAATGCCTGATACACGCTCACCCCAATGGCGGGGGCAAGCGCCATGGCGAGGGCGTTCATCATCCCATAAAATCCCATGCCAGAGCCGATTTTCTCCTTGGGGAGCATATTTGACATCCAAACCGACATGCACACAGAGCAGCAGGCAAAGCCCGCTCCGTTGACGATGCGGGCGATGACCACGGTAAAAGGAGTGGTGGCAAAAATATATCCAATGCAGGATAGGGTGATGAGCCCTGCGCCAATAAAGGACAACTTATACTTGCTCAGCTTATCTGCCAAATTGCCCACAAAGGGACGGCAAATGAGCGAACACAAATTGGTAAGGCCGCCGATCATCCCCATGAGCACGGCGCTGGCGCCCAGACTCCCAGAAAAGCCGGTGATCAGCGGGGTTACCACCATAGGGCTGGAAAAATAGAAAAAACTGGCGATTAAAACGAAAATGATGTCTTTATGGTATACTCGTTGCTTCACTTTGCACTCCTTTGTCTTTCCAAAGTTTCTTTGGATAGAATTATCTATGATGAATTTTTACCACATCTGCCAAAATGGATACACACTGGTCTATCCCTAGGTAGCCGCTATCCAGGGCAATGTGGTATTTGTTGCAGACGCCCCACTCTTCCTTCGTGTAATGGCGATAATATGCCTTTCGATGGCGGTCTTTGTCCCGCAGACGCTGAATGGTGGAGACATCTGTCTTGCCGTATCGCTGCTCCACCCTCTGGACGCGATGGGCATCGTCGGCGTGGATAAACACGCTGAGAATGGGGATCCCCGCTTGGGTGAGAAGGAAGTCTGCACAGCGCCCCACAATGATACAGGGGGATTGGGCAACCTCCAAAATGACCTTTTTTTGCGCGAGAAAGATGGTGTTTTGGGGATCCTCGTAGCCGGGGGCGTTGGAGAGGAGAAAGTCGTTCCAAAGCTTTCCCGGTTTCTGCATGTATTCGCCCTTTTCCTCTATGAAGCTGGCGGCATAACCGCACTGTTCTGCCACATGGGCGACGATATCCTTATCGTAAAAAGGGATGTGCAGGCGCTCTGAGAGCTTTTGGGCGATGGTGTGCCCGCCGCTGCCAAACTGCCTGCTGATAGTGATCACAGGATACGGATCTGTATTTATCATGAGATTTCCCCCTCGTCTTCTTGAATGCTGATAAGCGCCATTTGCAAAAGCCGCAAGAAAGTTTGCTGCTGATCGCTATCCATGCCCTGTAGAAGCTTATGCCCTGTTTGGATACCGTTTTTGCGGAGTTTATCGCCAATATCCACGCCCTGATGGGTGGGGGAGACGATTAAGTAACGTCCATCCCGCTCTGACTGGCACAAGGAGACGAGGCCCTTTTCCGCCAATCGCTTCACAATTCCCCTCGCTGTTTGGTGGGTGATTCCCAGATGGCCTTTTAGGTCCGTCGTCGTGGCGCCCTCCCTTGTTAGAAAAAACTGTAGGCTATCTGCCTGGGCGGCTGTCAAATTCAGCTGTTTTAAGTGGCTATTTCGGTTTTTAATGATGGTGTTGGCGACCTTTAAGATAAGCCGCGCCAATACGTATTCCCGCTCATTTGCTTGCATGATGTTCCCCTTTTAATATACAGCATACTGTATATTATATGCTCCTTTCTTCTATTTTGCAACCAGCATGATGCTGGACCCACTGCCGCTTATAGAGCGAGAGGTTACCTAAAATTACAGCTCCACGGGAGACTCTATGAGATTGCCTCGGCTCCCTCCGCCAGCGTGACGCTGGACCCCATTCCATTGATCTACTTTCCTGCTTCTCTTTGTTTTATCGCCCTTGGGAGGAATGGTTGTGCTTTTCTGTTTTTTCTGGCTTCCTACCCACGATAGCCCCGGTGTGGGAGCAGGATACGATTAAAAATTTTTTCTTGACCTTGGTATAATACTAAGGTTTATGATGTGAAATATAAGGAGGAGAATAAAATGGACAAAAAGCGATGGGCCTATCTCATGCACAAACTTGCAGAGGGGCTTTCGTGGAAAAAGATCGTTTTAATCGTAATAGGAGCGGCGATTTGTTCCTTTGGCATCCACAACATTCACCAGCAGACGGGCATCACAGAGGGTGGGGTGATTGGAATGGTATTATTGATCAACCATTGGCTAGGGATATCCCCAGCTATTATCACGCCCATACTGGATATTACCTGTTATGCACTGGCTTTTAAGTATTTAGGCGGCAGGTTTATCAAGATATCTGTCATATCCACTTGCAGCGTGTCGCTCTTTTATAAACTGTGGGAACAATTTCCCCCCATGCTGCCAGACCTATCGGCATACCCGCTGCTGGCGGCGCTCCTGGGCGGTGTGTTTGTGGGCATAGGTGTGGGGATCATCGTGCGGCAGGGCGGCTCCAGCGGCGGCGACGATGCCCTGGCGCTGGTCATCCACCAACTGACCGGGTGGAAGCTGGCGCGGTCGTACCTGTTTACCGATCTGGTCGTGCTGGGCGCATCGCTCTCTTACATCCCGGCGCGGCGCATTGCGTTTTCGCTGGTGACGGTAACGGTCTCCAGCCTGCTCATCGATTGGGTGCAGGGGTTAGGCCATGATGAAAAAATCCATGGCAATGACGCCGCAAAAGAGATTGAATAGTGGCATACCATAAATTGATTTAGGGAGGTCCTCTACCATGTATCAAGCTGACCAAAGCCGTTACACTGTCCTGCCCTACCGCCGCTGCGGCAGC
>CAJJPW010000033.1 GCA_905193725.1 uncultured Eubacteriales bacterium | reverse complement strand
AAGCGGGCGTAATCGGCATGACCCGCGGATTGGCTGCCAAGCTGGCCCCGTACAACATCCACGTGAATTGTGTGGCGCCTGGCCCCACTATGACGGATATGTTCCAAAAACTGGATGAACAGAGAAGGGAAAAAGTGAGACTGACCATTCCCTTGCGGAAGTTTGGCACACCGGAGGATATCGCCAATGCAGTGGCGTTTTTAGCCTCGGATAAGGCGGGCTTTATCACTGGAGCAGTGTTGGACGTAAACGGCGGCATGTATATGGGCTAAGGAAACACGGAATATCAAATCGACAATATGACACGATAGGAGATAAAAACATGAAAAAGTATTGCTTTATTAACGTACTAAAACCAGAGTATAAGGAAAACTACATGAACATCCATAAGACTGCGCCTATGGAAATTTTACAGGCGCTTAAGGACAATGGAGCAGAGGAAGAAGTCATCTATATCTATCGGGATATTGCTATTGTATACGTCAAGACAGATGATTATGAGGTATTTATGAAGGGATTTGGAGAGACAGAATGTGGCAAGAAGTGGTATCAGACGGTAGTGCCTTGGCTCAGCGAAGAAGAGGAACAGTGCCTAGATGCTGATGGGAACTTCAACAGCGATATGGATGTGTTGGAAAAGGTGTTTGACCTGGAACAGCAACTAAATGGCAAACTAAAACAGTTTTAAGGACAGCTAAAAAGGGGCTGGCCGCGTAGCTAGCTCCTTGGCAAGCAAAGAGAGGAGTAAAAGGAAATGCTTTCATTAGAGGGAAAAGTTGCAATTATTACTGGTGGGAACTCCGGTATCGGACGAGGCATGGCGGAACTGTTTGCCAAAGCAGGAGCGAAACTCTGTCTGGTAGGACAAAATGAAGAACGAGGCGCTTCAGCAGTGCAGATGGTAAAAGATGCGGGTTCAGAGGCCTTTTTTGTAAAGGCGGATGTGTCCAATGCCCAGGAGGTCAAGGCGTTTGTAGAGGAGACAGTAGAGCGCTATGGCCAATTAAATATTATGGTTAACAATGCAGGGAGAATTGCCCAAGGAACAGTGGTGGATTTGGAACTGGAAAAATGGGATAAAGTGATTCGCAATAACCTGTATGGTGTGTTTTACGGCAGTAAATACGCTGCTGCTCAGATGATTAAACAGGGCAAAGGCGGCAGAATTGTCAATGTATCGTCCATCCACGCGAAAATATCCGAACCTGACGCCTGTGCTTATACCGCCACTAAAGGCGGCATTGAGGCATTCACCCGAACCCTTGCCTCGGAAGTAGCTCCCTATGGGATCACGGCTAATATACTGGCCCCTGGGGCGGTCTATACCGAGATCAACAAAGATATGTATACTCCTGCTGTGGTAGCGGCGTTGGAAAAACGCATACCAGTGGGCAAAATCGCCTACCCAAAAGATATTGCCCATGCAGCACTCTATATGGTATCTGACGAGTCCTGGTTTATGACTGGGTCTAGAGTGTGCCTGGATGGTGGCCATGAGATGGATGGCTCCCTGCCGGGTGCCGCTTTCTGGAAAGAATAAGGTGGGGATGGTATGCTGCTGATAGATACACATGCCCATGTTTTTGAGCAGTTCTCTGGAATCAAAAACGGCCAGCCTCAGATATCCCTGTCCTATGGAAAAATTAAAACTGGAAATGAGATCAGTTGGTTTTTACCCCCATCATTTGCACAGTCCAACAGCACGATAGAGATGTTCATGGCTCATATGGATCTTTACGGAGTGAATAAGGCGGTGTTGCTTCCCAATGTATTTTATGGCTACCACAACGAATACTTAGCCCATGCAGTGACGAGATGGCCAGATCGGCTGATTGCTCTGGCGCTAGTAGACGTAACCAAAGGAGAGAGCGCGGCGCGACAGTTGGAACAGTTGCTCCAACAACCAGAGTATTGTGGCCTGAAAATTGAGGTGGAAAGCGCCTTTCAATTTCGACGGGATATGCTGTTGGACGATAGGGAAATGGAGCCCATCTGGCAGGTGTGCGAAAGCCAAAAAGCCATTGTTATGCTCCACCTGTACCAAGGCAGAGATATTGGGTGCATGGAAGAACTAGTGAAGAGGTGGAAAAACATCCAATTTGTATTTTGCCATACAGGTGCAGAGGCGGCGTTTGCCAATGCACGCAACGCCGGTGATAGAGAGGCTCTGACCCATTTGGTAAAACGGTATGACAACGCTTGGTACGAGGTGTCCACCACACCGGCCTATCTGGCGAATGAGAAATATCCCTTTGTAGAAGGAAGTACCTATGTGGAAAAACTGTGTTACACCGTGGGTGCAGATAAAATTCTGTGGGGCAGTGACTACCCTGGGATGCTCATGCGTGGCACTTATGAACAATTGATCGACTATGTATTAAAAGACTGTAAGTTGACCCAAGGTCAACGAGAAAAGATCATGGGACTAAACGCACAGAAGTTGTTTTTTGAAGGGAAGAGGTGAGAGAGATGGAAGAGAATCGTCTGAACTACTTAAAAAGCCAAGCAAACAGGCTGCGCCGGCAGATCGTCAATATGTGTTATGGCGTGGGGCCGGAGCGGAAAGCTCATCCAGGCCCTGCTCTTTCCATAGCTGACGTAGTGGCTGCACTGTACTTTGATAAGATGAATATCATTCCAGATCAGCCGGCGGCGAGGCAAAGAGATCGACTGATCTTATCTAAGGGCCATGCATGTACGGTCTTATACAGTGCACTGCAGATGAAGGGAATTCTCACGAGCGAGGATTTAAAGGGCTTTCGACATATTGATGGCATGCTCCAAGGACACCCGGATATGAAAGGAACTCCAGGTGTGGACATGACGGCGGGCTCTTTGGGAAACGGGCTCTCTGCTGGTGTGGGTATGGCATTGGCTGCCAAAATAGATCAGCTAGAATATCGAGTATATGTGATCTTAGGAGATGGTGAGTGTCAAGAAGGGCTGGTGTGGGAGGCGGCAATGTTAGCGCCCAAATACCATCTGGATAATTTGATCGCCATTGTGGATCAAAATGGCCTGCAGAGCTGTGATAGCGTGGAAAACACCATGCCCATGGAGCCGTGGAAGGAGCGTTGGGAGTCTTTTGGGTGGAATGTGATATCCATAGACGGCCACAATATGGAACAAATCTGTGAGGCGCTGGATAAGGTGGCGAATGCCAAGGGAAAGCCCACTGTGATTTTGGCGCATACCATTAAGGGCAAGGGAGTATCGTTTATGGAAAACAACAACGCCTGGCACCAAAAGACGCTGACCCAGGAAGAATATCAAATAGCATTAGAGGAGTTAGGAGGATGACAGATGAGTAAGGAGCAGCTGTCAACCAGATTGGCGGCAGGCGAGGCTATCTTGGAATTGGCGCGAGAAGGTATGGATGTAGTGGCGCTGAGCGCTGACACTTCCAAATCCATGTACACCTCACTGCTGAAAGAGGAGTTCCCAGAGAGGTTTATCGACACGGGAATTGCAGAACAAAATATGATTAGGCCGGCGGCGGGACTAGCTGCCACAGGGAAAATCCCTTTTGCGGCTTCTTATTCCGTCTTTACCTCCATGCGGTGCTGTGAACAGCTCAGGACGTTTGTGGCGTATCCTAACCTGAATGTGAAAGTAATTGCGGGGATTGGCGGGTTTTCTGCGGGAATTGAGGGAGTTACCCACGTAGCTACAGAGGATTTGGGGATTATGCGCTGCATTGCTAACATGGCAGTGGTGGCTCCTTGTGATTATTACACCACAAAGCTGGCCGTCAAAGCGGCAGCGGCTTACCCAGGTCCAGTGTATCTTAGGGTGGGAAGAGACCCTTCGCCCGTAGTGGAACCGCAGGCCCAAGAGTTTATCATTGGCAAGCCGGTGTTGCACCGGAGCGGGGAGGACATATTGCTCATCGCTACTGGCCTAGTGCTCACCGAGGCTTTGGATGCAGCGGACGATCTAAGGCAAGAAGGCATAAACGTTGGGGTGTTGGAAATGCATACTCTAAAACCCATTTTAGATGCTGAAGACATTATTGCTAGATGTCAAAAGGCAAAAAAAATACTCACTATAGAAGAGCACAATATCGTAGGTGGTTTAGCTAGTGTTATCTCGGAGCTGCTGTGTGGAAAGGGAGAATTTCAATTAGAGCACATGGGCTTAAAAGATCAGTTTGCGCGAACGGGGACCCCTCAGGAATTGCGGCAATACTACGGCATGGATAAAAAAGCTATCACCCAAAAGGTGAGAGAAATGAAAGCCCTATAGGGAGAAAGGAAAACACATGTATTCAGTACAATTAAAAGATGCGAAGGTATTAGACTTAAAAGGAAGAAGAGTAAATCTGTTTATCGACGCCAATGGCGTGGTGAGCGATAATATGTCGGTAGGGCTCACTGAGGTTCCGGCAAATACGGCAATGGATCCTCATACTCACGAAGACAAAGAGGAGATCATCTTTGTGATCGAGGGGAGCGGAACTTCCATTGTGGGAGGATCAAAAGAAGAGATGAAACCCTATACAGCTGTGCTATTCCCCATAGGGGTAGAGCATCAGGTGATCAATGATACCAATGAGCCTTTGAAGTTCGTCTTCATGTTCAATCCCAAAAACGATTTTAAAGGCGCAAAATAGCAGCTTGCAATGCTGGGAGGCGGAATATGTCTAAACAAAATCAAGAATACGCACAGAAGCTGAGAAAGAAACTGTTTACGACGATCCATCATTCAGGAGGGGGGCACTTTGGCGGGACGCTTTCCATGATGGAGATGATCGCTGTGCTGTATAACGGAGTGATGAAGGTAGACCCCAAAAATCCCAATTGGCCCCTACGGGATCGGTTTGTTTTGGCCAAAGGCCATGCAGGTCCGGCGCTGTATGTGGTGTTGGCAGATAAAGGATTTTTCCCAGAGGAGTGGCTGGATACCTTGGATCAGGGTGGGGGGCACCTCCCCAAACACGTAGATCGGCTGAAGGTGCCTGGCATTGATTACTCTTCTGGCCCCCTGGGGCAGGGATTATCTGTGGCTACGGGAATGGCGATGGCTGCCAAATTAGACGGGCTGGATACCTATGTCTATGCTATTTTGGGAGATGGTGAGAGCGATGAAGGGCAGGTATGGGAAGCTGCCATGTTGGCGCCCAAGTATCAACTGGGCAATCTAATTGCCTTTACCGACAGAAATAGATGCCAGATCGACGGCCATACGGACGAAGTATTGCCCTTAGAACCTTTGGCGGACAAGTGGAGGGCTTTTAGCTGGAATGTACTCGTGATTGACGGTCACAATACCGACGAGATTGAGCAGGCGATTTCCACTGCCAAACAGTGCGCAGAAAAACCCACGATGATTATAGCAAATACTATTAAGGGCAAGGGCGTTTCATTTATGGAAGATCAATATATCTGGCACAGTGGAAGCATCAGCGAAGAACAGTATCAAAGGGGATTGGCTGATTTGGAGGTGCAATCATGAGTTTAGCAAAGACAAGAGACACCAAGGTAATTTACGGCAATAAGCTGGCAGAGCTGGCAGAGCAAGATGATCGCATTGTTGTGGTAGAAGCGGATTTGATGAAGGCGTCCGGCAGTGATGTGTTCGCAAAGAAATACCCTCAACGGCATTTTAATGTGGGAATTGCCGAACAGAACCTGGTGAGTTTTTCTGCTGGGCTAGCTGCCATGGGAAAAATACCCTTTGCCTCTTCCTTTGCCTGCTTTGTCTCCCAGAGAGGTTGCGATCAGGTGGTAAATTCGGTGGCTTACAACCGGTTTAATGTGAAACTCATCGGAAGTTACGCTGGGCTCACTAGCGAGAAAAATGGTGGCACGCATATTTCTATAGACGACATGGGAATTTTTCGCGCACTGCCAGGATTCCAGGTAATTGATCCGGCAGATGGCGTAGAATTTGCAGCAGCGCTCGCCTATAGTGCGTTCCACCAAGGACCGGTTTACATTCGCCAAAATAAAGGTGTTTTCCCAGACCTGATGGACGAAAAATACGTACTACAGGAAGGGAAATCGATAGTGCTCTCGGATGGAGAAGACGTGGGGCTGATTACTACAGGAATTGCCACGCAAGAGGCAGTAAAGGCAGTTGCGATGCTAAAGCAACAGGGCATTTCTGTAAGGCATGTCCATATGCCATTTATTAAGCCTATTGATAGAGAGGAAATTTGCCGTACAGCGCACCAAACAAAGTTTTTGGTTTCGGTGGAAAACCACTCGGTATATGGAGGGTTGGGAAGTGCAGTGGCAGAGGTCATTGGAGAGCAATCACCCACATATCTGTTTCGACTGGGACTACAAGACTGTTTTGGAGAGACGGCGGACATTGCCTATTTGATGAAGAAATTTGGAATAGATGCTGCATCAATTGCTCAGAGTGTTGGGAAATGGCATAAAAAGTTTAGCAAATAATAATCATCTAGCGTAAATAAATTTCTCCTTGTTTGAAAGCTTTTACTAAATGTAGGGAAAGTGCAAAATAGGATCACCAGGGGTTTTATCGAGCTGATAGTATGAGATCAGACACAAAATTACCCATGGAGGATCCTTTTTTGTGGGAGAAAAGGTGGAAAACTACCGGTATTCTGTTTCCAATATAATGATATAGAATAGAAGACACTAGTTTTAGGGGGCAAAAGTGAAAAATAGGATGGACTGAATGGTTTGAAAAATAGAAAGAATTGGGCGTAAATATGGGATAAAAGGCATTAGAACTTGGGGAATGGAGAATGGATATTGCATCTCGATTGTGTTGTAAGAACTTGTAAAAAAGTAGAATAAATCACGTTATAACGATAGCGATTTTCCTGTATACTGGTTTGAAGAATGGAAAAAACTTCCTTACAGTATAAGTGAAGGAGGTTATGGATATGGAAACCAGAAAGACTTTAGCGGACAAAATTCGCCAATTGCGCAACTTGCAGGGTAAGTCGCAGATGGAATGTGCAGAAGAGATTGGTCTGAGTAAAACGGTGTTGTGCGATATAGAAAAAGCTCGTGCCAATCCCACACTTGATACTCTAGAGCGTTTAGCGGAATCATTTAATGTACCGGTATCATACCTGCTAGAACAGACAGAAGATACTTCATCTATGATTACGGCTCAACTGCTTTTGAGATCTTTGGAAGTGGTACAGGCGTTAAAGCCCGAACACCAGACGTTGGTCATTCGACTGTTTGAACAGCTGGTATTAATGCTTAGGCCAGGAGTAGAAGAGGTGGTTGTAAAGAAGTAAAAGTTTCAGTATGGCCTTAGAAGGGACAAGGATAAAAATGATTGGGAGATGATTGGGCAAGCAAGAGAGGACACTTTTGTGAGCGGAAACATTCTTTGGTAGATAGGTCTATTGGAAGGAACACTTTAAACTACATGTTGGATAAACAAACATCTGACGTTCAAAACTGCAGGAAAAACGAACGACGCAAAATGATTGCCTTGGCCCGAATAAGTTATGAGTGAAACGCATGGTAAATCCGGAAAATACGTCATGCAGTAATATATACTGTATGGCGTATTTTCCCATGAGAAGATTGGGGAATTGCATGAAGATTTTCACACTGCTAAAAATACCGCTTGACGAAATACGGGAGATTGAGTAGAATAATTGTAAACTAATAAATAATTAGAGTTTACAATCGGAGGAAAAATGAAGACATCGAAGATAAAAATGCTCGTACTGGCAGCACTTTTTGCAGCGCTGACAGCAGTACTTTCTCAAATTATCATTCCACTGCCCTTTACACCAGTACCCATAAATCTGGCGACACTGGCTGTCTTTTTGGCTGGAGCACTGTTGGGGCCCAAGTGGGGAACAATAAGCATGTGTGTGTATGTGGCATTGGGATTGGTGGGACTACCGGTATTTGCGTCGCTGCAAGGAGGTTTTGGCGTACTGGCTGGGCCAACGGGCGGGTATATTGTCGGATATATTTTAGCGGTGGCTCTGGTGGGAATTATTGTAGATTACTCAAAGAAAAAAATATGGATTTATCCCGTTGCCATGGTTGCAGGCCTAGCGGGTTGTTATCTGCTGGGAACGATTTGGTACACCATTAGCATGCAGACGAATTTTATCGTGGCTCTAGCGGCCTGTGTCGTCCCATTTTTGATTGGAGATGCGCTGAAAATCATTGCCGCCTCACTGCTAAGTGCAAAACTCAGAAAAATATTGGATAAACAGAGAGGAGAATAAAAATCTAACCCTCTTTGAAGCCTTGGTATCAACGCAATACAACCATTACCTAATGACAACTCTAAGGTAAAAAACGTGAGGAATATTCTTTTATTGATGATACTCACTTCGTGCTCTATGGGAAAATATATAGAGGGTTACTCTGGAAAGAACATAATTTTGAGAAAAGCAGATGAAAAGAAGGCCTTTTAAGGCCTTCTTTTAGATCTCTTAACAGTTATCCCACAACCACATTGACAATGCGTCCGGGTACTACGATGATTTTGCGTACCGGCTTATCTCCAAAATAGCGAGTGTATTCTGTGCGAACCAGCTCTTCAATCTGCTCTTTAGACATGGAAGCGTCCACTTCAAACTTTGTTCTCACCTTGCCATTGACTTGTAATGCCAACTGAACAGTATCTTTCACCAGCGCGGATTCGTCCCAGGCGGGGAAGGATTGGTTGAAGATGGAATAGGGCTCCCCTAGCTGTTCGTTCATCTCCTCCGCAAAGTGAGGAGCGAAGGGCGCCAGCAACTTGATCAGTGTTTTGGTGGTATTTAGCATAAATTCTTGGTAGATATTCCCAGTATCCATATATTTGTACATGGCATTGACCAGCTCCATGAGACGAGCAATGGCTGTATTAAACTGGAAGATCTCCAGGTCGTGATTTACCTGTTTGATGGTGTTGTGCAGCACGAAGTTGACTTCCTCTTCTGCTTTGCCCATCTGATTTACTGTGCCATCAGCAGACTGTACCCATTTGACCAGCCGCTCAATGCGCTCCAGGAATTTATGCACGGCCTTGATGCCGCCGTCGTTCCATGGGCCACCTTCCACGTAGGAGAAGCCGAAACCCAAATACATCCGGAAAACGTCGGAGCCGTACTTTTGGATGTACTCATCTGGCGAGATGACGTTGCCCCTGGATTTACTCATCCGCTCGCCATCTGGGCCTAATATGACACCCTGGTGCACCAAAGAGCGGAAGGGCTCGTCAAAATTCAAGTATCCCATGTCGTGAAGCGCCATGGTGAAGAAACGGGCATAGAGCAGATGCATACAGGCGTGTTCTGCACCGCCGATATATTTATCTACAGGGAGCAGCCAGTTAGTCTTTTCAGGGTCAAAGGGCTTCTCGCTATTTGAGGCACTGGGATAGCGGAGGAAATACCAAGAGGAGCACACGAAGGTGTCCATGGTGTCCACATCCCGCTTGGCAGGCCGACCGCACACTGGGCAGGTGGTATTAACAAAGGATTCGCATTTGGCCAGCGGAGAAGTGCCATCTGGCGTGAAGTCCACCTCATAGGGGAGCTCAACAGGAAGATCCTCCTCAGGGACGGGCACATCACCACAGTGTTCACAGTGGATGATGGGGATGGGCGCCCCCCAATAGCGCTGACGAGAGACCAGCCAATCTCTTAACCGATAGTTGGTCTTGAAGTCCCCGGCTCCTTGGGAGTGGAGCTTTTTCAAAATAGCAGTAATGCCCTCTTTGGTGGAGAGACCATCGAATTCGCCACTGTTGACCATCACGCCATGCTCACAGTAGGGCAGGGAAAACTCCGCCTCTTCCTTGGCAGGGCGGATGACCTGTTCGATGGGCAGGGAGAACTTAGTAGCAAATTCAAAGTCCCTCTCATCGTGGGCGGGAACGGCCATGACGGCGCCTGTGCCATAGCTGGCCAACACGTAGTCGGAAATCCAAATAGGTACTACTCTGCCGTTGATGGGGTTGATAGCGTAAGAACCGGTAAATACGCCAGTTTTTTCTCGGGTAGTAGAGAGCCGGTCGATCTCACTAGCCGCTGCCGCATATGCTTTATACTCTTCTACTGCCTGTTTGTTTTCAGGAGTGGTAAGGGAATCCACTAATTCATGCTCGGGAGAGAGCACCACATAGGTGACTCCAAAAAGGGTGTCCGCCCGGGTGGTAAACACGGTAAATTCACCGCCCCCCTGAATCTGGAAGGTGACCTCACCACCCACGGATTTGCCGATCCAATTTTTCTGCATCAATTTGGTTTTCTCCGGCCAATCGAGATTTTCTAAACCGGCCAGCAATCTCTCTGCATAATCGGTGATTTTGAAAAACCACTGGGTCAGATGTTTTTTAGTAACGGGAGTATCACACCGCTCGCATAAACCGCCTACCACCTGTTCATTGGCTAGCACGGTGTTGCACTTAGGACACCAATTGCCAGGCGCCGCTTTGCGGTAGGCAAGGCCGTGTTTGTACAGCTGCAAGAACATCCACTGGGTCCACTTGTAGTAGTCGGGCATACAGGTTTTGATCTCGTAATTCCAGTCAAAGGTAGCACCAATAGCCTTGAGCTGCTCCTCCATAGTGGCAATATTTTGCAAGGTGGAATCTTTCGGATGGACTCCTGTCTTAATGGCATAATTCTCGGCCGGAAGGCCAAAGGCATCAAACCCCATGGGATGAAATACATTATATCCCTTCATCCTCCGGTAGCGAGCATAGGTATCGGAGAGCCCGTAGTTATACCAATGGCCGATGTGGAGCTTTGCCCCAGAAGGGTAGGAAAACATCTCTAAAATATAGTCTTTGGGTTTATCCGATGATTCGTCAAATGCATAGAGCTTGGTATCTGCCCAGCGCTTTTGCCACTTCTTTTCATTTTCTACAAAATTCAAGTGTTTCAACTCCTTTAACATTTCATGCGGTAATTAAAAAATTAAATGGAATACAATGCCCTTTTAAGCTTGTTCTTTCCAAATGAATAGTCTCTTTTAAAAGCCTCAGTATCGGTCTAAACCAGCGTAGGCGGTCCTGCCCTCTCGGCCGTCCATGCGCCTGTAGAATACGGGCTGTGTCTCGACTATTGTGCAATGCCTCTCGGATAAAGAGCTTTCAGATGCCTGATATCAGGGACCTTGCTGGAAAATCGATTACAAAGAAAAACCGCCCCTTCGCAAAGAGACGGATGATGTTCCGCGGTACCACTCTTTTTCCATACCCATTGATCTATGAGTGATGGCACTTTTAAGGCAGTGAATAAATGACACTTTTTGGCGAGTTCGACAACTTTCATCTATACCCTCGCAGCCTAGGGGCAATTCTCTGTGAGATGAACAATCTGCTTACTACTCCAAAAATTTATTCTATGAAAAATATATAATAAAAGGGGATGAAAGTCAACAAAAATGATAAAATAAATCGGGCGTAGAAGAGCGTTCAGTTGCAGAATTGCGGGAAAAGCATTATCATATTTCTTAAATGAAAGAGGTGCGATCATTACATGGGAAAAGACACATCTATAAAGGGTGGACAAATCACAAGAATACTGCTTTTACTAGTGGCTGTATGTATGTTAATAGGGACCTTGACGAGCTGTGAAGTCACAGAAAAGGTGCTTTATGACAATTTCATGAGCGACTACGATGTGCAAGGGAGATTTGACGATTTTCTATCGGCACTGAGTCGCAAGCAAACAGGCGCCTATTTCCAAAGTCAGATTGAGCACTTCCAGCAGGATCTTGCCAGCATGGACATCCAAAATGAGAAGATCATACAAATTAACGATGAATTTATTAAGTCTACAGAATACATGCTCATTGCCATTCATGCACTGAATGACGAAAACCAAGAGATTTATGAAAAGTACAATGATTTAGCACAAAATACCTATTATAATGGCCTTACATTGTTGGAAAAATTTAAACGAGAAGAGGAAAAACGCCAACAGGCAATTGAGGATCAACAGCGAGAAGAATGGGGTTTTGACGATGACGAATGAGCAAATGGTCATGAGGCTGGGAATGGGGGTGGATAGCAATGGAAACCAATCAAAGTGATCTGCCAATTCAGGAAATGGAGAAGTTTATGAAAATGGCAATGGAGGAGGCGCAATTGGCGCGCCAAAAAGACGAGGTACCGGTGGGATGTGTCATTGTGAGGGAAGGCAAAGTGATTTCCCGAGGACATAACTTGCGAGAAACGCAAAAAAACGCCCTGTGCCATGCAGAGTTGATCGCCATCCATGAGGCCTCCCAAGCACTGGGTGGCTGGCGGCTTTTGGGCTGTACGCTATTTGTGACGCTAGAGCCCTGCCCCATGTGTGCAGGGGCGATTATCGGCAGCAGAATAGAAAATGTGGTGTTTGGTGCCTATGATCCCAAAGCAGGTGCTCTGGGCAGTCTATACGACTTGGCAGAGGGGAAGCTCAACCACATGCCCCGGGTAATAGGCGGTGTACTGGAAGAGGATTGCGCGAAGCTGCTCCGGGATTACTTCCGGGAAAAGCGGGCAAAAAGGCGCTGTTGTGAAAGCGACTCACCTATTAAGCTCGTCTAGTGTCAGGTAAAAGCTGGGTAGGAAGTGATCGATAAAATACTGCACCTCCGGCATGTTCAGCTGATCCAGCGACTCTCTAAGGCGCACTGCGGCCTTGTCGAATTCGCAATTCCCGTTTTTTTTCTCTTCAATGCACTTGATATAAGCGCAGATTTTATCGGCAGCTTTGACCATTTGAAGCACTTGCTCATCGGCTCGCTGCAAAATGAAGTTTTCATAGTAGGGCTTTAACTCATCTGGCAACATGGTGAGCAGACGATGGCTGGATAAGCGCTCGATTTCCTTATAGGCTTTTTTAATATCCTCATTGTAGTACTTAATGGGGGTGGGGAGGTCACCGGTGATCACCTCGGCCGCCTCGTGATACAGAGCAAATGTGATGACGGCGTTCACATCTATATTGCCGCCATATATTTTATTATGAACGAGTGCCAGACAATGGGCGATGATGGCTGCCAT
>CAJJPW010000032.1 GCA_905193725.1 uncultured Eubacteriales bacterium | reverse complement strand
CGCTAATACATCTCTTCTGTTCCCTCCAGTTCCGCATCCACGGGAGCTACTTCTCTGCGATACCGAGGCTGAGATAAGTCCATCTCAGCTCGACCTGCCAGGGCAGATAACCTTTGGCTTATCGCTTTCTACTATACATCAGTAGTTCTGCCCTCGCCGGAATGCGATTTTAAAACTCTAAAATCCGTGGTATCCGGCACTGCCTTATCCCACCCACTGCATAGTGTAATATAGTAATCAAAAATATCAGCGATTTGCTCCCATTCCCCGTCAAAGGCCTTTTGTAGTAAACCTGCCAAGCGATTTGCCATATATTGATTGAGCAATTTCATATCATCATTCGTTAATTTCCCCACAGCATGCATATCTTCAACAGGGCCACTTCTAAAAGCATATTGCGTGAGTGCTTTAGCAATAGGATCAATGTTCTCTTTGTCCAGCAGCCAATCCTTCGCAGAAATGGATTTTATATGATGCCGTTTTGTAATCGCCAGTGCTTTTTGATAAGCCAGATTTTTCATTATAATGCCAAATTTCTTGCGTTTATAGCTGACTTGATGGACCGTTACGCCGTATCGTTTGGCAATCATGCTATCAGGAAATTTTTCCGCCAATCGTCTAAGCTCATCTTTCGTTATTTTCTCCCAAACATCATTCATACTAACTACT
Organism: uncultured Eubacteriales bacterium; assembly: GCA_905193725.1. Lineage (GTDB taxonomy): Bacteria > Bacillota > Clostridia > Christensenellales > Christensenellaceae > CAJJPW01. The sequence continues at coordinate 12,592 of CAJJPW010000032.1, read as the reverse complement.
TCTCCTATCATAGTTTTTATATCATTATACCATACTACCTATTTTATCAGCTATCTATTCATAACTCAGAGCCTTCTTTAATTGCTTTATTGATAAAACATTATTTTTAAATTGTATTGCACCTTGACAGGCGTGTTTATTTATAACATAATGACTAGTCATATTATTCATGACAAAGGGAGAAGCCAATGGGACCAAAATCAATTAAAAGCAGCGCTAAACTTGCAGAATCTATTAAACGAAGACGCCACGAGAATTGAAGAGGCTGCATCCAAAACAGGCGTGGGAACTAAAACATGGAGACGTTATGAATCTGGTCAGTCCATAAGAAAGGACAAGTATAAGGGGGTATGTAGAGCTCTAAACTGGCATAGTTTTCCGAAAATTGAGGTATCACACGCAAATGACTCTTTCGATTTGGGGAAATATCAAAAACATGAAGCGTGGTCGCCATATCTTATGCATACATTCGGCACACTCGCTGCTGTTTCTTTTGTCGTAGGGAGCGATATCCTGCTAGATAATTTGGCAGAAGATTTAGATGAGCTTTCTTCTCTTCCCAGAGGATCCCATGTGGGAGAGTTGGACGGTTCTTGGATGGCCCCTATTTTACCATCACAATTTCTCATGAAATACGATTATGACTTTTTGTATGTTCTACTCCATACTGTGAAACAACTTCGAATAACCGCATCCACAGGAAATTCTATAGTCGCTCATAGCGTCATCGAAGAACTTACATTATACCTCATCGTAGAGGAATCTCGACTTTTGATCGAAAGCATGGTAGATGATATGAGTAGCGACCTGGTAGACCAAGACGAAAACTGGGATGAATGGATATTTGATCTCTTTGATGATATGGATTTGGTCACTTTTTTGTATTCAGACTTTTATTTGGATACTGAAAATACCTATCATTTTGATCACTGGCTAGAAAGGCAATTTTATTGCGATGCAGATGCATCCCATTAGCAAAAGGAGCGGCAAAGTAATGCCTCTCCTTTTGCTAAAGCTTTATTTTTTAATCATTTCACATTTTCCCCAGTATCTAGAACCTGCGCTTGTTTGTTCTCCTCATTATGGGGTGGTTGTATCCCAAATACGCTCCGCATAGCCTTTTGTCCAAACAGGCAAATATCAAATAACCCAAAGGCAATCAGCAAATATCCCATACCTTTTACCAATACATCCGTCATAGCCAGCACATTATTGGCTGCCCTTGCAGTGGCTTCATAGCTATCTGTGTAAAAGTCAGCACCATATATGTTGTCCATGGTCTGCAATTCTCCCGTCTCTTGCGCCAGTAAACTAATCCCCAAAATGAGGACGACAATGCCCACCACCACGCCGATCATCACAAATAGATTGGGTAACACTTTTTTCATTTCTCTTCCTCCATTATCTTTTATATTACATAGGAATCCCGGCCTTTATGCCGAAACCCCTATTGTACTATTTTCCATGATATCTCTAAAATGCCGACTAACGCATTTTTACATCTTAATACGTGTTATCTGTACTCAATTGTGCTGGAGGATCATATTTTTTACCTTGAATGCTCTATCGCTTTTTTATGCAGTTTCTCTTCTTCTGTTTGGATGAGTTCTTCCATCCCTTCCCCATTCAGTTGGTCAATCAGTGCAAGGAATCTTGCTAAATATTGAAGGCTTAACTTTTGTTTTGGTTTTTTGGTTGAAATGTCTGCTTACCTCGGTCCTTCCAAAAAATCGTCAAAGAAATTCTTAATAGTCATTTTAAAGTAATTGCAAATGACCTCTAAATCTCTATAAGAGGGCAAGGCATTTCCCTTTGCTATTTGTGCTAAATAGTCGCCGTGAAAACCATCAACTCAAATAATTGCTTATATGACATATTACTGTAATCTGCTTTTTTTAGTTTTATTATTTTTCCCATATATCATTCTCTAATCCCATATTCCTTTTCCCTTATCTTTCAGATCATTTCATACGTTTTTTCACACGGTATCAATTTCCATCTGAAAAAGCGGAACTTCTCGCTCCGCTTTTCTGCTATTTTTGTCGTTCGTATTGATTTTTAAACTAAATCCGCTTTCCTTTCTTTGAAGTCCTTCAAGATAAACTCTTTATCCATGAGTTCTAAATCTTACACTTCCACATTTTTCAGCCATGATGCATGGATGTATCTCCTCAGCAAATGCAGAAAATTAGACTTGTGGGATCGTATTTTCTTGTATTACATATCATGAATATTTTTCGTCATTTCCCCTCATTCCCTTCTAATTATAGAATATACTAGCGATAAAAAAGGCTCTTCAACCGTATTTTTCACATGCTCATATTGATTTCTTAAAAGGCGCCAGTATGACGCCGTACTTATTGTCCCCGGTATTGGATCCATTGCTGTATTGAGAGTGAGAGGTTACCTGAAATGCTTGTCCCTCGGTAGGAATTGTTGGGTTACCTAAACCCCTCTCCCCCAGCATATCGCTGCCAGGATAGAGTTGGACCCACTGCCGTATAGGGAGAAAGAGATGTAAGGGAATTTCAGATCCTCGGGAGCTAGTAAGAGGATGCCAAAATAGAACCCCTCTCCGACCTACGTGGCAGTGTATCCCGTGGACGCTAAATTGACTGAGAGATGAAAAGACATATTAGCGGCAGTGGATGCAGCATCATGCTGGAATGAGGAAGAGGGAAGTAAAAGACGCGGCTACCGTGGGCAGGAAACTAGAGGGGAGCAGAAAATATATTAGCGTACAGGGGTCCAGCGTCACGCTGGGGGCGAGGCAAGGTATAAGAAGAAACGTCTTATTGTAGCCGAAAGTTTGAAAGGTCCGCTTGGCTCCCCCAGAGGGTGGAGGTGCCGACGAAGTCGACTGAGAGGGGGCAATATGACACTGGATCCAAGTACGTTTAGGGAGGGCGAGATTGCCCAAAACATCTATTTTTCTGGAGACTCTGCGAGCTTTCCTTTATCCCCTTCGACTCATCACCATAGAGAAAATAGCTCCTGCGTATGTTATACTGACGGGAACAGAAAACATCTATTTACGGCATGAGATCTGGATCGCTACCCCCTTTCCGACCCTGCTATCGGATACCCTAAGTAGGAGCTCTCGTGAAGCTGAACTAGGTGAAATATGAATTTTGTTTTCTCATTGAAATGTATCTGCTTGAAAGGCTTCTGCTTCTTAATAGAAATCGTTGGATACAAAAAAAGCCACATCTCCTACTGTAGGAGATGCGGCTTTTTTCTCAGTTATGCTTGGGGAGCAATTTTTCTAACCCAGAGGCTAGATTGTTAGGTAAAGGAGGATATGGGAATTGAGTGGTTTCCCCGCTAGAATATCTCTCTTATCGGTTTCACATCTCATAAGGAGAAAAAAGAATCGAACTTGGATATCTCTTGTGGAGAGGGAAAATGGTGGCTCATCTCCCTCTTCTATTTGCGCTGATGACAGTGTTTTCCTCAAAAGAGAATATTTTCTTCCTAATTATATATATCCAGCGGGGAATGCGTTTAGGCAACGCCCACCCATTCCACTTTGTCAATTGCCCACCCTATATACCAATGGAGCTCTTAGCCCTCTTCCTTATTTTGCTTGGGCTGTCCGTTCCAGGCAGTGAGTCCGCCGTCCACCGGGATGTTGTGCCCATTGATGTGCTTTGCCCCCTCCGAGGCCAAGAACAGCACCGCGTCGGCAATCTGCTCTGGTTTGCCTAGTCGATGGTCGGGCAGCGCCTCTAAAAATGCAGACATCACTGCATCTGAGGTGCCGTCTAAGAACATCGGGGTCTCGGTAGCCGAGGGCGAGACGCAGTTGATGCGAATTCCCTTTTCCCCGTAGTCCAAGGCTGTGGATTGTGTCAGTCCGATCACTGCGGCTTTGCTGGCACAGTAGAGTGGCGCATTGTAATCCCCGCGAATGCCCGAGACGGAGGAGATGTTGACAATCGCCCCGGAGCCTTGCTCTATCATGCTGGGTAGGAACGCCCGCATCATGAAGAACATGCCCCGCACGTTTACATCAAACTGTATGGTGTAATCCGCTGTGTCTGCCATGTGGAGCAGTCCTCCCCGGAACACACCGGCACAGTTTACCAGCACATCACATGGTCCCAGCTTTTCTACGACCCGCGTTGCCAACTGGCCAATGGCCTCTTCGCTGGAGATGTCCAGTGCCTCAATCCATACGTCGTCTCCATAGCGTTTTTTCAGCTCAGGGGTGATTTGCTCCAGCCGCTGGGCGTTGGCGTCCAGCAGTACCACTCGGTCTCCACACTCCAGAAACTTCCGTGCCACTGCATTGCCCATTCCGCTGGCTCCACCTGTTACCACAACATTTCTCTTCATAAGGCATTTTCCACCCTTCTACAGTATCTGGTTGAACTCGATCTCTTCCCCAGTGGGAGAGGCGATCTTAAAGTAGCGGCATCCTCTTTCCCAAGCAGTCTCAATGCCCTGAATGCCTCCTGTGGTGCAGGGGTAACCCATCTCCACACAGTAAGCATAGTCTTTTTCAATGTCGTCAGACACAAAGGAGATGTGGTCTATCTTCCCTGCCACAGCAGCATCTACGCCGCCTACTGGTTGAAAGATCTCATAGTTGATCTCGTGGTTGGTGATGAATTTGCAGGGGGTTCCGTCCGGTGCGATGCACTGACCATATAACTCAAAGCCCAGCACCTCAATATACCAGTTCACTGTCTTTTCGATGTCGGTGGTAGCCAATCCGATGTGGTCGTGTTTTCTTCCTTTTAACATGACACGCTCCTCCTCTTTTTACTCTTGGTACATCGCAAAGGGGCCTTTACGCACAGCAGCGCCCTTGTAGTTCTTGTCTGTGGGGAAATACGTCCCGTCCTTCTTGGACTGCTCGATCCGGGCTTTTGCCTGGGCGATGCCCTCTTTGAACTGTGGCAACCATGGCTCTTCTGCGATGAGCAGCTCGTCGGTCATCTGGCGAATCTGCCGCGGGTCTAATGCTGCTCCAGTGAGAGGATCCAGCATCATGGCCTGATACAGCTTCTTCACATTGCCGGTGCAGGAAGCGTCGGTGGCCAGCTTGTTTACGGTAACTAGGCGGTTGATCACCTCTACCTGTGCATCGTCCATCTCGCCATAGATAGGCACGTTAATGCCGTGAATGTCCGCATAGCAAGGCACTTCCACAATAGCCTCGTCCATGATGTTCTTGATGGAACCGTTGTTCACTACGTTGATGTGTCCACGGTAAATCCGGTTCAGCTCCAAGCCCTCCATCAGGAAGGAAGCGTGCTCGGTAGAGCGGTTGTTGGCGTCAAAGATCAGCCCTGGGGACTGCATTCTCTTCTCGTAGTTTTTGGCGGAGAGTTCCTGCTCCAGAGCGGACATGCCAAAGTATCCGTTGGTCTCGCCGGCAAAGCAGTGAATGTAGCTCACCCAATCCTCCAGCAGATCTGGGTTGGTCCGATACCAAGGCACCAGGTCTGTGGTGTGGCCATTTTGCTCGGTGTTGTAGGCGTCAAACCATTCCAGCATATCCCGGCGAACTTTTTCCATCTCGCTGTACTTGGGGTGTGCTGCATAAGCCGCTGCCATATCGGGAATTAGATCGATATGAGCGCCGGTCTCTTTATCCAGCTTCCAAACATCTGTGTAAAATCCCATGTGGTTGATGCCCAGGCAGGTGATGAAGATGTCCTCTACCGGCATATGGAATACGCTGGCGAATTGCCGATGTCCAATGCCTACTCCGTGGCACATACCCACTGCATTCACTTTGCCGTATTTGGCAGCTGCCCAAGTAGTCATAGTGAGCGGATTTGCCACATTGAAGAACATGGCGTCCGGTCTTGCGTACTTTTTCATGTCTGCGCAGATGTCCAGCACCAAGGGGATCATCCGCTGGCCGTACATGATACCGCCGGCACAGAGGGTATCGCCCACACATTGGTCTAATCCATAGGAGAGAGGGATCATCAGGTCGTATTCCCAGCCCTTCAGGCCGCCTACCTTTGCCATGTTGAACACGTATTTGGCGTCCTTGATGGCCTCTGCTCTATCTGTGGTAGCCACAATCTTAATGGGCAGTTCGTTTTCGTCGATATCTCTCTGGCACAGCGCCACTGAGCGCTCCAATTTCACTGGGTCGATATCCGTAAACGCCACTTCAATCCTCTGAAACTCTGGCACGGATAAAATATCATACAGCAGTTTTTCCGCATACTCTACGCTTCCGGCCCCTACAAATGCCACTTTAAATTTGCAATAATCCATTTTTTCTGTCTCCTTTTTTTATGAATTTTATCCTTTACGCAGCCTTTGCGGCCTTGTTGCGGGACATACAGTCAAAGCTTACCGCTAAGATCAATACCAGGCCTTTTACTACCAACTGTGGGTATTCTCCCACGTTCATCAGCACAAAGCCGTTGGTGAGTGCACCGATTACCAACACACCGATGATGACGCTGGAGATCTTAGCCCGTCCACCTGAGATACTGACACCACCTAGTACCACGCCAGTGAGTACGTCCATTTCAAATTCCTTACCGGTGAGTGGAGAACCTGTGTTCAGGCGGGATAGCATGATGATACCGGCAATACCGGTGAAGATGCCGTTGAGCAGGTAGGAAATCCTCTTCATCCGGTTTACGTTTACACCGGAGAGCTCTGCTGCCACTTCGTTGCCGCCAATGGCGAAGAAGTACCGGCCAAAATACGTCTTATTGAGGATAAACCAGCCAATTACTAAGCATACGATCATGATGATAACTGGCACGGGGATAATTCCTGCAATGGAACCTTGCCCCACTACCCGGAAGCTCTCTGGGAAACCAAAAATCGCTTGGCCGTCCGAGATGATGTAGGCAATACCACGTAGAATGTACATGGTGGCGATGGTGGCGATCATAGCAGGCATTTTGGTAGCTGTGATCACCCAGCCGGTGGCGTAACTCAAAACTGTAGTTACTACTAGGCCGATGAGGCAGGCCCAAACTGGGTCCATTCCCAGGTTGACCATTAGAAATGCGCTCAGCACGTTGAGCAATGTGATTTGCGATCCCACCGAAAGGTCGATGTTCCCGGTGAGCAGTACCAGCGTCTGTCCTACGCCTGTAATGGCCACGTAGGAAATCTGTCTTAAGATGTTTGTGAAGTTATCTACCGTAAAAAAGGTACTGGATAGGCACGAAAAGAGAATGATCTCCACGATGAATACCAGAAATACGGCGTATTTTTTTACCCATGAAACAACGGATGATTTTAGCACGATTCATTTCCTCCCGTCTTTGATGATGCATAATATAGTATTTTTTCCTTGTCAAAATCCTCTTGCGTCAGCTCAGCTGTCATCACTCCCTCACACAGCACTACCATGCGGTCTGCCATGCCGATGAGCTCTTCCATCTCTGATGTGATCATGATGATGGTCTTGCCGCTCTCTACCAACTGGTTCATCAGCAAATAGATCTCGTGTTTTGCCCCTACGTCAATGCCCCGAGTTGGCTCGTCTAGGATGATCAGCTCTGGCTGAGTGGCCAGCCATTTTGCCAGCACTACCTTTTGCTGATTTCCGCCGGAGAGGCTGTTGACCTCCTGGGTCAGAGTAGGGGTCTTGATGCGCAGGCTCTCCTTGAACTCCTGTGCGATGACCTTCTCCTTTTTCTTGTTGACCACTGAAAACTTAGAGAGTTTTTTAATGCTGGCCAGTGTGATGTTATCCTGCACCGAGAGATCCAGCAGCGCTCCCTGCTGCTTCCGGTCTTCCGGCACCAGGGCGATGCCATAACTCGCCGCCTGGGCTGGGGATTTGACGTGAACCTGCTCTCCCTTGAAGTAGATCTCCCCAGAGGTGGGCTTTGCCGCGCCAAAAAGCAGCTGTGCCACTTCGGTTCGTCCGGCCCCCACAATGCCTGCCAGGGCAAAAATCTCTCCTTTTTTCACTTGAAAAGAAATATCTTTAACGCCATTGCCAGTGAGGTGTTTTACCTCCAAGACAACCTCGTCGCTAGAGGGCTTTGCACGTGGCGGAAAGGTCTCCTTTAATTCTCTGCCAACCATGAGCCGTATGAGCTCGTTTTGGTCGGTGTCCTTTGTGTTCATGGTCTTGATCAGTTCCCCGTCCCGCAAGACGGAAACTCTATCTGATATGCTGAAAATCTCTTCTAATCTGTGGGAAATATAGACGATGGTCACACCTTCGGCTTTGAGTTGTGTGATAATTTTCATCAAAATATCCACTTCCGCCGTAGTGAGCGGCGCCGTTGGCTCGTCCATAATGAGAATTTTGGCGTTTTTAGAAATCGCCTTGGTGATCTCCACCATTTGCTGATACCCAACGCTCAGTTTTTCTACCAGCTCTTTGGGGTTCATGCTCATTTGGAACCGGTCGAGTATTTTTTGCGTCTCCCGTTCCATGCTCTTCATATCCGGAATGATGCCCTTGCGAATGGGGCAACCTAAAAACACATTTTCCGCAACACTCAGCTCGTTTACCAGATTGAATTCCTGGTAGATAACCGCAATCCCGTTTTCCTGGGATAAGCTGGGAGTCAGCTTTTCAAACTTCTTGCCGTCTATGATGATCTCGCCGCTGGTGGGGGTGATAGCCCCGCTGCAGGTTTTAATCAGCGTGGATTTTCCCGCGCCGTTTTCCCCTACGAGAGCGTGTACCTCACCTGGCAGGAAATCAATTGAGACGTCATTGAGTGCAACGGTTCCCGGATATTTCTTGGTGATGTTTTTAAATTCGAGAATTGCTTGCTGTTTCACAATGATACTCCTTCGCTGTCAGATATGTGGTGTGAGGGGCTCAAAGCCGCCTCACACCTCTGTTTTTTGCCATTGACGTCTGAACGCCTATTACAGTTCGATATTCTCTCTTTCGATGAACTCATCTACATTGGTTGCATCGAGTTTTTCCAGTTCGGACAGATAGTGCTCTTCATAGGGCTCGCCGTTGATGATGAGCATAGACATCTCAAACAGTTTGTTAGCCATAAAGGAGTCGCTGCCTACACATACAGTGGCGATAATTGGATTGTTATCATCCTTCAGAGCAGAGAGCACGTCTGTAGTAGTGTCTGTGCTGAATACTACAACAGAACCGTCGTTCTTGCCGTGGCTGATGATGGCTTCTGCTGCGCCAACTGCGCCGCCGCCAGAGCTGGAAATAATTGCGTTCAGATCTGGGTTAGCCTGCAACAGGTTCTCTGTCACTTCCACGCCTTCTTCTGTGGTCTGTGCAAACTGCTCAGCGACGATCTCCACGTCAGGAGCCAGTTCTGTTAAAGCGTCTTTTGCACCGTTGTAACGGTTAATACCACCTTCAGAAGTGAGGGATAAGTGGAGCAGGGCAACCTTGCCTTTGCCGCCAAAGTTTTCCTTCATGTACTCTGCACATTGTTCGCCTTCTGCGTATCCGATGTCATAGTTTGGGCAAACTAGGTCGGTTGTATTCCCCTCTACTGCTAGGCCGTAGCCAATCACCGGAACGCCTGCCTCTACTGCAGCTTTAGTTGGGTCTGCCGCTGCGGACTGTTCTACTGCTTCCATGATGATGATGGTGTCCACACCGCTTTGCACGAAGTTCTCAATCTGAGAGGCCTGTTTTGCTGGGTCAGCATTGGCGCTCACTGCAGTGAGTTGAATGCCATTTTCATCACACAGTCCCTGTAAGATGTTGGTGATTGAGGTGTAGGCTGGGATAGCTAAGTCTCTTGCAGTCAGGCCAATGGTGATCTGGTCATCGCCGCCCTGTTCCCCTTCGTTTGCGGGAGTGGATTCGCTAGTAGATGGGCTCTCAGAGCCTTGTGTTTCCTCCGCCGGTGTTCCCGAGCAAGCGGTAAATGCCGCCAATAGGAGCAGACAAACTAGTACGAGTGCAATTTTTCTTTTCATGTTTTTGTTCCTTTCTTTTTTATTCATTTGCTTTAGTTATTTGGATAACCATACTACACAAATTCTCCACGATACTTGTGGCTTATATTGTTATTACGATCTTCTTTGTTGCCTCCTTTCCTTCCATCATGCGAAATCCTTCGAAAACGTCTTTAAATTCTAATATGTGAGAGACGAACTGCTTTGGCTCGATAAGCCCCATTTGCACCCAGTTTACCAGCTGGTCATGCACTGCCGCCTCCATGATCTTATCTGGCGCCCAGAAAACCTCCAGCGTCCAGTTGTCCGGTGCCGGCGTCCAGTCGAAGTTCATCTGTACCACCGGCGAGATGCCGTATATGAGAACCTTAGCGCCCCGGCGAATAAGCTGCATGGCTGTGGGGATCAGAGCATTGACGCCTACAGCATCCAGCGTGTAATCCACCCCTTCTGGGCAGATCTTCCGCACTTCAGACACAACATCTACTTTGGTGCTGTTAAAGGCATAATCCGCGCCTAGCTTTTCCGCCTCTTTTACTTTTTCGTCTAAAATATCTACCAGTATCACCGGCCCCATGCCGATGAGTTTGGCAAATTTCACAAACGCCAGCCCCACTGAGCCACCGCCAAAGATCACCAGGCTCTGCCCAGGCTGGAAGTTGAAGTGCCGTGTAGCCGCCAACACTTCCCGCAAGGTGACCATCATCACGCCAGTAGCCACGTCAAAGTCCTTGGGGATCTTTTTCTGGGGATACAATAATTCGTTAAACCCTGGAGCGTCCGGCCCTTTGCCATTCATGGCCATTGCCTTTAGATCGTGGCAGATGCCGTATTCGGAAAATCCTCCATGGCCTGCTGCATAGCCGTTGATCTCTCCCTCCAAGTAGGGCAGCATCACATGATCGCCCACTTGAAAGCATGTTACATCCTTGCCGACTTCCACCACTTCCCCCACTGCCTCATGGCCGGTCAAGAAGGGGTAGGTTTCAAAACCCTTAAATGTGCCGTGGAGCGTCTTGATATCCGTGCCACAGATGCCGCAGCCGTGTATTTTCACCAATGCGCTGCTGCTGTCTATGGTGGGGATGGGAATATCCACCACGTGAAGTGTGTGGTCCTTTTCTACTGCTAAACTCTTCATCTCTATCGCCTCCACTTACTTTTTGGTAAAGTCGAACATCACCTTTTGAGGCACACCAGACATTCTCACCTCTAATGCCTTTTCCCAGTCCTCTGGCTGGAAGATGTGCTGGATAAATGGCTCTTTATTTAGCCGCTGGAACAGTTCTACCGCTCTGGGGTACATGTAGGGAGATTGGAATACTCCCACGATTTTTGCCTCTTTGGTGAAGAAGGAAGGCAAATCCAGCTGATAATATGCGTCCTTTCCATAGGCGGCAAACAGCTCTAAGGTGCCGCCTCTTCCCAGGATGTCGTATGCTGTCTGGATGGTGGCTTTCACGCCGGAGGATTCGATCACCACGTCAAATCCCATGCCATCTGTGATCTTCATGCTCTCTGCCACTACGTCCTGATTGAAAGGATCAATTGCGAAATCTGCACCCATCTGGAGGGACATGTTCCGCTTATCCTCCACCGGTTCAATAATGGTGAGCCGCACTGCACCAGCCAGCCGCAGCAGCTGTACAAACAGTAGGCCAATGCCTCCGCCCCCTACCACTGCCACTTTGCTTCCTGGCTTCAAGTTGCAAAGGTCTACGCCTCTCTGTACCACCGAAATGGGCTCTACGAGTGCCGCCTCTCTCATATCCGTATCGTCTGGCAGTTTAAACACCTGCTGCTCGTTGACCACCGCGTAATCGGCAAAATATCCGCCTCTGCTTTGCATGTTAGAACAAAATTGCTCCTGTCCATTTCTGCAATAATAGCACTTGCCACAATGTTGATTGTAGTAAAGGGCCACTTTGTCGCCCACTTTCAGGCCTTTGGCCACCGCTTTTGGCCCTAATTTTTCCACGTATCCTGCCGCCTCGTGACCTAAGATGTAGGTATCTCCTGGGTGAATTCCCAAAAATTCATCCTCATGGCCATGGATGATGTTGATATCCGAGCCACAAATGCCCGCATAAGCGATGCTCACCAATACGTCATCCTCGTAGATCATCTGGGGCACGTCAATTTTTTGTAAACTAACTCCTGGACATGTATAGCATAAGGCTCTCATGTACACTTCTCTCCTTTGTGTCATATTTTTATATTTTGTGATTTTTTAACTGTTGAAATAATTTATTGAAATAATATTTTTTGATTTTTATGTCTATTCTGGTTTTATAAAAGAGTTCTCAGGAAGTTTTTGTTGTCAAAAACTTTTTTGTCAGCGTTTTCGCGAAATAGGCTCGCCGTCTACGCTTTACTGAATGTACCCTTCACCTGTTGAGTTGGGGTTCATCCCCGTCTCGTTATATTTATCATAACGACTTTACAGCCAAGAAACAAGACACTAAAATTTAGGATTGTTCCACAATTTTTACATTCTGTCTCTTTGCATCTTTTCCCCAAAATACAGTTTTTTTCACAAAGAATTGGAGAGTTTTCCGCATAATATGCCCATTTGACGTGCTAAAACTATCTTTTTGATATTGTCAAAATTCAATTATTATAGTAAAGTATATAAAGAATTGTTTCTTTTGTTTTCTTATTTTGTTTTAGTGATTGATTACCATCTCTTTCTGACTTTGTGGCTATTGCACAAAATTGTTAGCTGTATTTTTTATGCCATTTTTTT
>CAJJPW010000031.1 GCA_905193725.1 uncultured Eubacteriales bacterium | reverse complement strand
TTAACATTCACCACGCAGTAGCCGATGGCTTTCACCTATGCCGATTCTTTCAAGACGTAGAGACCTTTATGGAGAATATATAGCGAAAAAACCGATGCATTTGCATCGGTTTTTTATAGATCAACTCTTTCAAATCTCCGGGCGGCAATGGAATAGGCAAGCAGCATGCAGAGGATATAGCAAAGACAGCCGATGATGAAAATGGGAAGTTGGCGCACCATATCCACAGGGGCGGTACTGTCCAGCCAGCCCATATTTGGCACATGGACAATGCCCTCTGTCAGCACAATGCCCAGTACTACAGGAATTAAGGCCAGCAAAAAGGAGCGCCCAGCCTTGTATCCTGACCGATAATAGGCGGGAAAGAAGATCAGATTGAAGAGCGAAAAGATGATCAGCCCCATGCCGTACCAGGCCGGATTTGCGTCCATGCCTACTGGGTTGTTGGGGATGTTCACCGCAACCCTTATGATGGCAAAAGGGAGGGAGATGAGCATCTGTCCCAGCTGCACCAGCATGATGAGCATGCACTTGGCCTTGACTACATCCCGCTTTTGGATGGGCAAAACTGCCGTATACCAGCTGTCGTTGTTTTCCCGGGCAAATAGAAAGGTGATAAATGGTGCTAGACAGCCGAATAAGAATATCACAGCGTAAGGGTAGGAGGGAACAATCACCAAAGCTCCCAGCAGAGGGAATACAAATAAGGTAGGATGGGCAGCTAGCCGCAGTTCTTTATAGAGCAATTTCATCAAACTCACTCCTCTCTGTGCGCAGCATGATTTCCTCCAATGTGAGTGGTGCTGTATCCGCAGAGGTCTTTAGATGTTGGAAGGAAGCCAAAAACGCCTCTTTTGGTGCACTTTGTAGCACTTTTCCCCTTTGGATATAGGTAATAAAATGGGCGCATCGATCTAAATCCGACGTAATATGAGTAGAAAACAAAATGCTTCGCTCTCCATTCGCCACGATCTTTTGAAAAATGTGCAGAAGTTCATCGCGAGATACTGGGTCAAGGCCGCTGGTGGGTTCATCCAAAATCAGCAGTCTCGCGTGATGGGAAAGCGCCAGGGCAAGCAGGTATTTTACTTTCATCCCATTGCTCAGTTCTCTAAACTTTTTTTGTTCGTCTATGGCAAAGGCGTGCAGGTAGTGCTCATATTGATTTTGATCCCATTGTTCATAGAACTTTTGGGTCACAGAGGTAATGGTGGCCAGTTTCTTATACGAGTAGAAATCTACGCCGCCAAACACCACGCCAATTTCCTGTTTGCACGCTCTTTCATTTTGGTAGAAATCCCTGCCAAACATCTCCACAGTGCCTGCCTCTTTTTGCACCATATTGAGCATTGCCTTCAGGGTAGTGCTCTTGCCGGCGCCATTTTTTCCGATTAATCCCATGATACATCCTGGCTGTAGAGAAAACGACACATTAGTAAGGGAAAATCCCGGGTAGGTCTTGGATAATCCCTCAATCTTCAGCAGTTCCATCTTGATCATCTTCTTTCTGTACGTCCTCGTAGTTCCGCTTGAGGGCGGCGGTTAAAAAATCCATAGCGCCTAGAAAAAAACGCTCAGGGACTAAGGCGATTCCCATGCTCTCTGGATTTTCATCTCCCAGTACCACCAGCATATCACCGGGTTTAAGATGGAGCATCTCCCGTGATTGTTTGGGTAGGACGATCTGCCCTCTTTCTCCCAGGCGGATGGTCCCAAAGATGTGCTTTCCCCTAGGGCCAATGCCGATTCCTGCTTCTTGTTCATCATAATAGAGGAGCTGCTCTAGGGATACGTTGTAAAGCTCTGAGAGCGCATTGCAGTTAATGATGTCCGGCAGGGTTTCGCCGGACTCCCATTTGGATACTGCCTGTCGGCTCACGCCAATCTTCTCTGCCACCTCTTCCAAAGTGAAATGGGTGCGCTTTCGCAGCGATGTCAAATTCTGAGAAATACAAATTTTCTTACTTTTCATACTTTGCACCTCCGTATCTCTTATTATAGCGAGTGCGGGCGAGGAGTCCACCAACGCATCATAACGAAATTCGTTTATTTTCGTTACCTGTGTGCTAGTTTTTATTCTATACAGGTTCTGTTGAGGAAATGGTAAAGCAGTTGCTGCATGAAATATCTGTCGCAACCGCCACTTTACATAGATTTTACATGAAATCTGTAGCATATTCTCTTCCATTTATTATATAATGGTTTTATTAGTATAAAAGAAGGAAAGAGCAAATATGTACGGCGTGATCGACATTGGATCCAACACCATTCGGTTGGTAATCTATAAAATAGAAAAAAATCATCTAAAACCCATGATCAACAAAAAATACACTGCTGGACTTGCTGGGTACATCGAGAGCGATGGCAACATGAGCCAAAAGGGCATTCAAATTCTAGTCAACACCCTGTTAGAGCTGAGGCAGATCATCCAAAATATCAACGTGCAGGAGATATTCCTATTTGGCACGGCCTCTTTGCGCAACAGCGCCAACACCCAGGAGATTTTGACGGCAGTAAAAAAATACTGTGGCTTTGATATCCAGGTGCTATCCGGGGAGCAGGAGGCCACCTTTGACTACTACGGCGTCATACAAAACCCCGTTCACAGCAATGGCCTTTTAGTGGATATTGGCGGCGGCAGCACAGAGCTGGTATTTTTCCAAAACAATGAAATTGTGCATACCGATTCGCTGCCCATTGGTTCCCTCAACCTCTTTAACCGCTTTGTGGCAGATATCATCCCCACGGCAGAAGAAGTGCGAGATATCAAGAGAGAAGTGAAACGGCAATTGCAGTCCATCGACCTGCCAGAGGATTCAGAGCTCCATATACAGCCTACTATTTACGGCGTAGGAGGAACGGCCAGAGCAGCTGCCAAGATTATTGCCAGCCTCACAGGTGAGGCAGCTGGGCAGCTGAGAGAATACAGCTGTGAAAAACTGAAACTTGTGCTCTCCAAATTGGAGACAGATGAAAAAGAAGTGGTGAGATCCATTTTAAAAGTAGTGCCTGAGCGAGTGCACACCATTGTACCCGGTATGATCACATTAAAGACGATTTCCGGCTGCTACAATACGAAAAATATCATCACCAGCAATTACGGCGTGCGGGAGGGTTACCTGCACTTTCTCTTAAAGAAAAGGGGGATTTTAGTTTGAGTAAGGGAATTTATGCCAAAGGCTTTACCCAAAACAGGGAATTATCTTGGCTGAGGTTTAACGACAGAGTGCTCAGCGAGGCCACAGACGACACCGTGCCGCTGCTGGAACGGCTGAAGTTCATCTCCATCTTTACCAGCAACTTAGATGAGTTCTTCATGATTCGAGTGGGGAGCTTATTTGACATGATGGACGTCAACGAGGAGAGCATAGACAACCGCTCCGGCATGACCCCTGGAGAACAGCTGAGCAGTATTTTTGACGCAGTGCGGCCGCTGTATGAAAAGCGGGAGCAGGTGATGCGCCAGGTAGAGGAGCAGCTGCGCATTTACGGCATCTACCATTTGACATATGATGAGCTGGAAGACAGCGAAAAGAAGTACTTAAAGCAGTACTTTAAATCGTCCATAGAGCCGGTTTTGTCACCACAGATTATCGATACACACCATCCATTTCCCCATCTGGTGAATAAAGTCGTGCACATAGGCGTGATGCTCAAACGCAAAAATAAGGAGATTTTCGGTGTCATTCCCGTTCCCTCCGTGCTCCCGGACATCGTACTTTTACCGGGAAATGAAATCCGGTATATTCGCATAGAGAACATCATCGCCGAGTTTGTAGATCAGATTTTTGACCCCTATTCGGTATTAGAAAAGGTGATCTTCTGTGTGACTCGCAATGCAGATATCAACCCAGACGATGAAGTCTTTGACGTAGAAGTGGACTTCCGCAAGAAGATGAAAAAGGTGTTAGGTCAACGTAGGAGACTAGCCCCTGTGCGGCTGGAACTTTCCAACCCCATTACCGAGGGATTTTCCAACTATTTGCAGGAAAAACTCTCCATTCATCCTAAGCAGATTTACATCAGCCAAGCACCCTTAAAGCTCTCTTACGTCTTTGATCTCATAGGGAAGATCCCGGAGATGAAGCGTAAAATCCTCAGCTATCGGGAGTTTAGCCCACAGATTCCCTCCAGTATCCACATGCAGGAGAGCATCATAAAACAGGTGCAAAAATCCGATATTTTACTCTCATACCCTTATGAGAGCATGAAGCCCTTTTTGCAGCTGATCAAGGAAGCGGCAAACGACCCTGCCGCCATCTCCATCAAGATAACCATCTATCGTCTGGCCAGCCAGGCCAAACTGGTAGAATACCTATGTGCTGCCGCGGAAAACGGGAAGGATGTCACGGTGATCATCGAGTTGAGGGCCCGCTTTGACGAGCAAAACAACATCGACTGGTCCGAGCATTTGGAGGATGCGGGATGCAACATCATCTACGGATTTGAATCGTACAAAGTTCACTCCAAAATCTGCCTCATCACCCGTCGGGAGAAGAACGCCATACAGTACATCACCCAGATCGGCACGGGTAACTACAACGAAAAGACGGCCAAGATGTACACTGATCTATCCCTGCTCACCGCCAACCAGGATATTGGCCACGACGCTACAGAGTTCTTTAAAAACATGTCTATTGGTAACTTATACGGGAACTATAACCACCTGCTGGTGGCTCCTGTGTCGCTCAAATCGAAAATCCTGGAGCTCATTGACGAGGAGATCTTAAAGGGCAGTGAGGGGAGAATCTCTATTAAGATCAACTCCCTTACTGATGTGGACATCATCGAAAAGTTGGCCCAGGCCTCCTGTGCAGGCGTCAAAATAAAGATGATCATCCGCGGCATCTGCTGCATTTTGCCAGGTATTCCAGATAAGACGGAAAACATCTGGATTTCCAGTATTGTGGGCAGATTTTTAGAGCACTCCAGAATCTACTGCTTTGGCAGCGGCGCCACCGAGAAGATGTACATCTCCTCTGCCGACTTTATGACGCGGAATACCGAGAGAAGGGTAGAAGTTGCCTGCCCCATCTACCAGCAGAGCGTCAAAGATAAAATTCACAAAATCTTCGACATCCAGGCGTCGGATAATGTGAAGGCCAGAGTGATGCTGCCAAGTGGAGAGTATGTGAAAAAGCAAGAAGCAGGCCCTGCTATCGATAGCCAACAACTGCTCATGACCATCGAGGAACAAGAGGCACAAAACGATGTGCCGAAGAATGCTGGGCAATCTAGCCATCGCCATCAATGGTCTATTTTGCAGGAAAAAATTCAGCATCTTTTTCACAGGGAAAAATAATGCTAGAAAGATCCGCATTAATGCAGAGATGAAGGCAGCACAGAGACTCTGAGCCTGTGCTGTTTTTTTCATTTGGATTTTTTTCGTTTTGGTGCTGCAACGCCTTTTCTCATTTTTGCGGTAGGGAATTAGTGTACTCTTTTTTCTGAATATTTGCAAATCTACTTAAAATATCGTATCATAATATATATGCCAAAGTAAAAGAGGAAATATGAAAAGGACAACAGAGATCAAAACTTTTTTTAAGGGAATATGCATTGGCGGGACCATGCTGGTTCCTGGAGTCAGCGGCGGTTCTATGGCCATGATATTGGGAATATACGATAAGCTCATTTCCTCCATCAGCTCATTTATGAAGCACAAGCGCCAAAGTGCCCTGTTTTTAGGTGTGTTTGGTATCGGAGGAATTTTGGGCATATTTTTATTTGCCAATCCACTTTTGCAACTGATCGAGCGGTTTCCCCGCCCTATGTTATACTTTTTCATAGGGGCAGTAGTCGGCGGGATTCCCGTCATCACCAAGCAGGCCAAAGTAGAAAAAATCACTTGGAAGATCATCTTGTATGTGGCGCTGGGTATTGCAACTGTGGTGCTCCTCTCGTTTTTGCCCACTGGCACAGTATACTCTAATATGCAGGCAGGAGTTGGAAGCTTTCTGATGCTAGGGGTAGCAGGAGTCATTGCAGCGGTGGCATTGGTGCTACCGGGGATCAGCGTCTCGTATATGCTGTTGATGATGGGGCTATATGACGAAACCATGCGGGCAATTACCGACTTATACTTGCCGTTTTTGCTCCCTCTAGGCATTGGGCTTATTGTGGGTATTATCCTGACTACCAAGTTTTTAGAATATGCCATGAGACGGTATCCCCAGTGTACTTTTTCCATCATTCTCGGTTTTCTATTGGGCTCAGTGGTAGAGATCTTTCCTGGACTTCCATCGGGCTGGGAAATCCTCATCTGTGTAGGGACGTTGGCAGCAGGATTTGGCGCCATTCGTCTGCTCAGCCGGTTTGGCTAAGAGTTTTATTGAGAACTTTATAATATTATTTTCATAAGCAGCTGTATTTGCATTGCAGCTGCTTTTATTATATCGTGCATATATATACAACACTAAGCTCATAAATTGGAGGGAAGTGAGAAGGGCGATGGCTTTTTGGGAGTTTAAATGATTATGACGAATGAACCGCTTATTTACAATTTTATAACAAAATTTTACATAAAATTTAATTTATATTGATAGCCAAATTAGAATGTGTTAAAATAAATGTGTTTGAAATATTACATAAGAGGAATATGAGGAACATAAGGACGGGCATTACCTATGACAATTTCATTTGCTGATTTTATTTCACAAATTACGACAAATCCTATACTCCTGATTACAGTATTATTGACTCTAGGAGTAGTGTTGGTCAATGGCTGGACAGATGCACCAAATGCCATTGCCACTTGTGTTTCCACTCAATCCATGCACCCCAAAGCAGCTATTTTAATTTCTTGGGTGTTTTTGTGATGACGCTCATCAATTCCAGCGTAGCTTCTACTATCTATAACATGGTGGATTTTGGCGGGAATGTGGGGGATGCTTCCACAGCGCTGTGTGCGGCACTATTTGCGATTGTAGCCTGGGCTACTGCTGCTTGGTGGTTTGGCATTCCTACCAGTGAAAGCCATGCGCTCATTGCGGGTATTTCCGGTGCGGCTATCGCGCTTCATGGGAGCTTTGCGGGGATCAACGGTGCAGAGTGGATCAAGGTCATCTACGGCTTAGTGCTCTCTACGGTTTTGGGATTTGCCTCTGGATGGGCATTCGCCAAATTAGTACAGATTTTTTGCAAAAATAAGGACAGGCGTAAGACCCAGGGATTTTTCAAAAACGCACAGATCGCTGGCGGCGCGCTCATGGCATTTATGCACGGCGCACAAGACGGCCAAAAATTCATGGGAGTTTTTATGTTGGGCGTATTTTTGGCAAACGGACAAGGTTCTACAGAGCAATTTTACATTCCCGTGTGGCTCATGATTCTATGCTCGGTTGTGATGGCACTAGGAACTTCCATTGGCGGCTATCGAATCATCAAGGCAGTGGGCATGGACATGGTAAAACTGGAAAAATATCAGGGATTTGCGGCAGATAGTGCCGGTGCCTTTTGTCTATTGCTATCGTCGCTGACAGGCATTCCTGTGTCTACTACTCATACAAAAACTACCGCTATTATGGGAGTAGGCTCTGCAAGGCGTATTTCATCTGTCAACTGGGGCGTAGTCAAGGAAATGGTGATGACGTGGGTGCTTACCTTCCCAGGATGTGGCTTAATAGGATTTTTAATCGCCAAGCTATTTATGGTATTGTTCTAGAACATGTGAAAAAGGAGTAAGACAATGGGACAAAAAAAGGGAAATAACTATTTTCAAATGTTACTGAAAAATGTCGGCTATGCCTGCAAGGCCGCTGATTTGCTATTGGAAACCTTCCAAAACTATGATTCTGCAAATATCATTCAAAATATCGAGAAAATGCATCAATTAGAGCATGAGGGAGACCTTGCCAAGCATGAATTGATGGAAAAACTCTATAAGGAATTTTTACCCCCTATTGAAAGGGAAGATATCATTGCTTTGGCCAGCGCCATCGACGATGTTACCGATTCTCTAGAAGATGTTTTACTGCGGGCATACATGTTTCGCATACAGAGCATTCGCCAGGACGCCATTGATTTTGCACAGATTGTCATCCGCTGCTGTAATGCACTCCAGGATGTATTTCAAGAATTCCACAATTTCCGTAAATCCTCTATTCTTCGGGAGCAACTCATTAAGATAAACAACTTTGAAGAAGAGGGTGATAAGCTCTATTATGAAGTAATTCATCGCCTTTACGGGGAAAATGATCCAGTATCTGTTCTCTCTTGGACGTTCCTCTACGAACATCTGGAAGACTGTTGTGACAGTTGTGAGCATGTAGCCGATATTGTGGAGACGGTGATCCAGAAGAACCTATAGGAGTAGAATTTTACAATGCGCAAATAGGGTAGGGCAAGTACGCCTTGCCTTATTTTTTTGAAAAAAATATCCCCAACCTTTCATAGCTAGGGATATAAGGTATATGCAATTAATTTTTAAATTTATCTGGATTCTTGGCTCCACTCTATAAATTCTCCAGTAGTGGCGTCAATTTGAAATTCATATTCTGTGTTATTGTAATAGATGTCGCCCTCGTAGACCTGCTTTCCGTCGTCAGTATCCAGGTGGATGCGAATATCATTTTGGGTAGCACCGGGAACTCGACCCAAAGCTGCGTTCCTAGCGTCCTCCTCACTGATGGTTTGACCACTATTTTGTGGGCTGGATCCATTGTTATTAAAGTTATTTTCCACATCATAATCAGAGCTGACAATCGCGCCAGAAGTGGCATCGATATCGTAATCATACTCCTTATTTTGCACATAGAACTGCACCTCATAAATATAACGGCCGTCATCTCGATCTTCTTTGACCCGAAGGCCGGTCACATCTGCTTCTGCTACGCCTGCATCTTTTAAGGCAATTTGTTTTGCCTCATCCTGAGAAATGGTATTCACCGGACTATTATCCGGTTGAACGCTCTGTTGGGGTGCGGATGGGGATTGATCTGCAGATTGCATGGGAGACTCTGAGGCAGGAGCAGGTGTTTGCGGATCTGTAGTAGTTGTATCTACAGGTTTATTGCTCGCGCATCCAGTGAGCACTCCTCCTATTACAAGTAAAGTTACAATAAAAACGGCAATCCATCTTTTTTTCATCTGTCAATCGACAGCTACATTCATCTTTTGTTATGAATGAAGCCATTTTCCTCCTTCTATAGTAATATAGTACTTTGATACCCTTTAGTATGCTATCTAAAACGATTTTTTATGTCATGTGTACTCGTTGCATTTGATGGCACGTCATATTATAATGAAGAAAAACTATCAGTTTCGTTTAAGGAGCAAAATGATGGATTATCAGTGGATCGCCCAATCCCAGCTCTTTTCCGGCATTTCCCCAAAAGAAGTGCAGGAGATGCTCACATGCCTGGAAAGTAGGGTGCAGACGTACCAAAAAGGCGAATATATTTATCATATGGGAGAGCATACCGGCCAAATAGGGCTGGTTTTATCCGGCAGTGTAAATATCGAAAAGAGCGATATTTGGGGCAATTGCTCCATTTTAGATCATGTTGCACCGGGCAACATATTTGCCGAAGCCTATGCCTGTTCCTTTGGAGAACCCCTCATGGTGGATGTAGTAGCTGCTCAGAATACAGATGTTTTGCTATTGCATGTGGAAAAAATTTTGAAGACATGCCCTACTGCCTGTGCCTATCATAGCAGACTCATACGAAATCTGCTCATGGTGATGGCCTCAAAAAACTTAGGTCTTACGAGAAAAATCAATTGCATTTCTCCAAAAACCATACGGGGCAAGCTCAGTTCGTATCTTTCCACCCAGGCTCAAAGACAAAATAGCAGTGAATTTACCATACCCTTTAATCGACAGCAGTTGGCGGACTATTTGGGAGTGGATCGCAGCGCTATGAGTCACGAGCTCAGCAAAATGCAAAAAGAAGGGTTGCTGATCGTCCAAAAAAATCGGTTCTGCGTGAAAGAGAAATTGATATGACGCAGATATTCCTAAAAAAAGGAAAGTACTAATTGAGTTGATCAAATTTCGTGCGCAGCTTTTCCAATGCCTTTTTCTCAATTCTGCTCACATAGGAACGAGAGATGCCTAAGTTTTTGGCGATTTCCTTTTGGGTCAGCGGTTTTTCAAAACCCAAGCCATAGCGGAGTTCGATAATGGTCTTTTCCCTTTGGGAGAGGACCTTTTTCATCTGGTCGTACAGACGTTTGACTTGCAACTTGAGCTCCACCTGTCTATCCACCATATCATCTTCTGTGCCCAAAATATCTACAAATGAGATGTTGTTGCCCTCTTTGTCTACGCCGATGGGCTCGTTAATAGATACTTCTCCAGCATACTTTTTAGAGGCCCGTATGGTCATCAAGATCTCGTTGTCAATGCACCGTGCCACATAAGTGGCGAGGCCAGATCCTTTTTATGGGTTAAAGGTGTTGATCCCCTTGATGAGGCCAATGGTTCCGATGGAGATGAGGTCGTCCATATCCATATTGAGATTGCTATATTTTTTGGCGATGTGGGCCACTAGGCGCAGGTTTTTTTCGATAAGTATTCGTTTAGCCTCTTCATCCCCTTGTGAGAGCAGGGCAATGTACTTTTTTTCCTCCTCGGAACTCAGTGGTTTAGGAAACGCCTTATTCCCAGTGAGGTAGCCGGCGTAGAAAAACAGATCCTTTAACAGTTCTAGGAACGAAAACTCTAGCATAGTCAGGCCTCCTCGAGCAAATTTTTTCATTAGTTCATGATATGAGAAAAAATTTAGGAACTTGTATGTCCCCATTAATTTAGGTGCACGGCAAAAGCCGCTGTTCCATCCTCCGAAGGATTTGAGCGTTGTACTCTGGGCCAATTTAAGATATAATAAAAGGTACGTAACATCAATGTTTTAGGTCGAGGCAGAAGATTTGTTAGATAATTTGGTTTTTAGCATCAATTCCGTCTTTCCAATTTTTTTATTAATTGCTTTGGGATGCGGTCTCAAAAAAGTGAAAATGTTGAATGACAACTTTGTAGATGTGGCCACAAAGTTTTCCTTTCGAATTTCTCTGCCCGTTATGCTATTTTTGGATACCGCCACGTCCAATGTGGAAGAGGCTTTTGACATATCCTACAGCATTTATCTCGTGGTATTTGTAGTGGCCTCGTTTGTGATCATGGCGCTGATCACAAGACTGGTGATAAAAGACCGGCAAAAGGTGAGCGCCATTGCCCACACATCCTGTCGCAGCAATTGTGCTCTGGTGGGAATGCCCATGGTCATCTCCATTATGGGCGCGGAAAACAGCAGTATAGGGGCGCTAGCGCTGCTGTTTATCATCCCATGTTACAACATCATGGCGGTGGTAATCTTGAGCGTATTTGCAGATCATGGCGTTCAAAAGATCAAAGTGGGTAAAGTGCTCAAAAATATCGCTACCAACCCACTGATCATCGGCACGCTGTTGGGCATCCTGTTCGCGCTTTTAGATATTCGGCTGCCGGAGTTTTTAGATACTAGCCTCAACATGATAGGGGATACGGGCACGCCCATCATCTTGATCGCTATCGGCTATCAACTGAATATGGCGGCTATGCGCAACAATTTTAAATACACCAGTGTCATCTCTCTTGTCAAGCTCATCATCATCCCGGTGCTTGCGCTGATAGGTGCGCTGCTATTGGGATTTAGCAAGGAACAGGCCTGTGTTTTCTTCATTTTAGCTTGTACACCCACCTCGGTTTCCAGCTACATCATGGCGAAAGAGATGGGGAGCGACGCACAGCTCACCAGCCAGGCGATCATTGTCACCACCGCCTTTTCTGTGGTTACGATCTTTTTGGGAGTATTTATTCTGCGCAATTTTGGTATGATATAGTAATGTTATTGACATGGAATATAGGAGGAAAATTTAGATATGAAAGTGCACTTTTATGGAGCTGCCGGCTGCGTTACCGGTTCGTGTTATCTGCTGGAGACGCCGGATAAAAAGATTCTCATCGACTGTGGCATGCGGCAAGGGAAGGACAGTGAATCTCCGTTAGGGGATGACAAACTGCTATTTGATCCCAAAGAGATTGACTATCTATTGCTCACCCATGCCCATATCGACCACAGCGGGCTCATCCCACTGATTGTCAAGAGGGGATTTCAAGGGAAGATTATCACCACCAGCGCCACAAAAGAGCTGTGTTCCATCATGCTTCCAGACAGTGGACACATTCAAGAGGCGGAAATTGAGTGGAAAAATCGCAAGGAGAGAAGAGCAGGGTTGCCGGACTCCAGCCCGCTTTATACGGCTGTGGATGCGACAAAATCTCTCCAGTACTTCACAGGCATCGAATATGACCAGCTCATTCCCCTGGACGAGAACATCAAAGTTCGCTTCAATGATGTAGGGCACCTATTGGGCTCGGCGGCCATTGAGGTCTTTGTGGAGACGGAAAAAGGTCCGAAAAAAATCGTGTTCTCAGGAGATATTGGCAATAAGGATAAGCCCATCATCAAGGATCCTCACTACATCCAGGAGGCAGACTATGTTGTTATGGAGACAACTTACGGGGGAAGGCTGCACACCCGGGATGCCAACTACACCAAAAAACTATGCACTCTCATCGCAGACGTGTTTGCCAGGGGAGGGAACTTGGTCATCCCTGCATTTTCTGTGGGGCGTACCCAGGAAATCATCTATGAGATCAGCGAGATCATCAAGAAGAATATGTTGCCGCAGATTGAGCGAATTCCCGTCTATGTAGATAGCCCATTAAGCGTGGAAGCCACAGAGATCTATAAGAAGAACATGGCCTATTACGATGAGCAGACGATGAATCGCATTCAAAATGGAGATGATCCCTTTTACTTTGACTCCCTTCACTACGTGAAAACCAGTGAGGACTCCAAGAAAATCAACGACATCAAGGGGAGCAAGATCATCATCTCTTCTAGCGGCATGTGCGATGCTGGCAGAGTAAAGCACCACTTGAAGCACAATCTCTGGCGAAAGGATTCTACCATACTATTCTCTGGCTATCAGGCGGTAGGTACTTTGGGACGAAAGATTTTAGAAGGGGCAAAACACCTGAAGATCTTTGGAGAGGAGATCAGCGTAGAGGCTCCCTCGCATAGAAAAACTGGAGGGTTTTTCCAGCCATGCAGACCAAAATGGCCTTTACCAGTGGCTCCAGGCATTTCAGTCGGTAGGGAAGGTGCTGTTGGTGCATGGTGAGCCGGAAATGAGTGCTGCTTTTGGACAATTGATTGGGGAAAAGGGCTACCAGGCCGAGATCCCTCAAATCGGCGATGCATTTGATCTAGACACAGGCAAGTTGATGAGCGCCTACACGCCGATTCCAGTAGGGGATTTAAATTACAGCAAGGAGATTGTCTACGCCATCTTGCAGCAGGCTGATCAATTGCGGATGACCGTAAATGACTGTAGCGCCATGCTCAAACGGCTGGGTAAGGAAGATCGGAGCAGAGGGAAGATCAACAACATTCTCAACGAGATGCAGCTGCTCTCTAATAAACTGAAAAATTTTAAGCTTTAAA
>CAJJPW010000030.1 GCA_905193725.1 uncultured Eubacteriales bacterium | reverse complement strand
CGTTGCAGGCTTGGTGGTGTTGGTAGCGGTGTCGCCCTTGAAGCCGGGCTCGGTTTCGGTAACCTCAAGCTCAACGAACATAGGAGGCTCGATGCTGATGAGTTCGTCGCCAGCGTACATGAGGGTTGCCTCGTCGTTTTCCTTCAGCCAGTTTGCTGCAGAACCTACGGTTTCAGCAGGAATAGACAGCTGCTCGAAGGAAGACATATCCATGAAGTTGAAATCAGTGCCATCGCTGTAGAGGAACTGCATCTTCTTGGTTTCAAGACGAACGGAGTCGAACTTGGTACCAGCGTTGAAGGTGTAGTCAACTACGCGACCGGTTTTGATGTCGCGGAGCTTGGTGCCCATGGGGACTTCCACCAGACCGGTGTTGTTGATCTTGCCGCCCAGTGCAAATACCTTGGTTCCGGAGGATTTTTCTGTTCCCATGGAGGAGAACCACTCTGGCCCTTTGAGGATGATCACAGGGATATTGGCGAAGGTCTCCACGTTGTTTACCACGGTGGGTTTGCCAAACAGACCCTTGTTTGCAGGGAACGGTGGCTTAGGCCGAGGCTCGCCGCGCTTGCCTTCGATGGATTCCATCAGAGCTGTCTCTTCGCCGCACACGAATGCGCCAGCGCCAAGGCGGATTTCCATATCGAAGTTAAAGCCTGTGCCAAAGATATCCTCGCCCAGCAGGCCATAATCTCTTGCCTGATCAATGGCGATTTGCAGACGTTTTACCGCGATGGGGTATTCTGCACGGACGTATACATAACCCATGTTTGCGCCGATGGCATAAGCGGCAATAGCCATAGCCTCGATCACGCTGTGTGGGTCGCCCTCCAGTACCGAACGATCCATGAACGCGCCTGGGTCGCCTTCGTCTGCATTACAGATGATGTATTTTTGATCGTTTTTAGCGGCTGCACCGAACTTCCACTTAGTAGCTGTGGGGAATCCGCCGCCGCCTCTACCTCTCAGGCCGGATTTGGCGATGATGTCTATCACTTGCTCTGGAGTGTACTCGGTAAGGCACTTGCCCAGTGCTCTATAGCCGTCTAAAGCGATGTACTCGTCAATTTTTTCTGGGTCAATGACACCACAGTTTCTCAGAGCCACACGGTTTTGCTTTTTGTAGAACTCTGTCTCGTTTAATGTGGTTACGACCTCGTCTGTCTTCTCCTCTTTGTGGAGCAATCTCTCCACGATTCTTCCCTTGAGCAGGTGTTCTTCTACGATCTCCGCCACGTCATCTACTTTAACTCTGCTGTAGAATGCACCCTCTGGGTATACGATGATGATGGGGCCCGCCTCACAAAGTCCAAAACAACCTGTGCGAACCACCTGTACTTCTTTATCTAAGCCCTGTTTATTTAATTCTTCATGAAACTTGTCTATGATTGCCAGTGAGCCGGATGATGTGCAGCCCGTACCTCCACAAACAAGTACGTGAGAACGGTAAAATTCCATACTAAAGTAACCTCCCTCGTTTTTCCGCTATCTTAGCCGATTAAGCGTTTTTCTCGTAGTAGCCGATTGTGTACTCGGTAACCACATTGCCATTTACCAGATGTTCTGCCACAATTCTCTTGGCTTTATCTGCATCCAGGTGTACGTAAGTGACCTTCTCTTTTCCAGGCTCAAATACTTCTGCAATAGGCTCTAGTTTGCATACGCCAATGCAGCCAGTCTGAGAAACGGTGATGTCGCTTAAGCCTCTTTTGGCCACTTCTTCTACAAAGGCAGCCAGAACTGGTCTTGCGCCAGCAGCGATGCCGCAGGTTGCCATTCCCACTACAACGCGTTTGCTATTCTCTTTCTTCCGAATATCCACTTGCCCTAAGGCTCTATTTCTGATTTCTTCTAATTCTTTTAGTGACTTCATATATTTACGCCTCCAAAAATTTCTTGTATTCCCTCGCTTAAGTTTTCCAGCAACCAGCTTGAAACATCCGGCGCATCCAAAGGCACCTCATCTCCCAAAATCTGCCGAACCTGCCTCGTATCCAATTCAAACACATCCTCATTTCGCCTCACTAAAAAGGCAAAATCGATCTGTGGATTGCATATGATCAGCGTATGCAGTGTAGAGGCTATCTGTCCAAGAGGAGGGCGATCCACATTGGAAAGGACATACACGCCCTTGAGTTTTGTCCCTACGCCTTTGGTTGAACTGATTTCAAAGTATCCGCCAGTCTGTTCACATCCTGCCTTAAACAGGGGAATTCCCAGACCCACCTTTCTGGTAGTTCTGGTGGTAGTAAATGGGCTAGTAACTCTACTGAGCATTTCGCTGTCCATCCCCTTGCCATTATCCTCTAAGATGATGGATAAGGTGTCTTCCTTTTCATCCGCCTCCACACTGAGGGTGATCAAGGTAGCGCCTGCGGTAATTGAATTTTGCATTAAATCCATAATGTGCAGCGATATCTCCTGCATGGTCTTTCGCCCCTACTTTTCTTATTGTCTAAACTGTGCAATGATCCCAGGAATATCGCTTCCCTTTAAGCGGCCAAATACCTGGTCATTGACCATAATAACCGGTGCCAAGCCACAACATCCCAAACATCTGGTAGCTTCCAAAGTAAACAGTCCATCTTTGGTGGTCTGCCCTGGGTTTATACCTAGCTCTTTGATCAGGCTATCCAATACTTGCTGTGCGTTTTTCACATAGCACGCTGTTCCCATGCATACGCCGATAATGTATTTGCCCTTCATCTCCAGAGCAAATTGAGAATAGAATGTTGCTACTCCATAGATATCACTTACCGGAATATCCATGTTTTCCGCGATAAATTCTTGGACTTCCATGGGAAGTGCCCCGAAAATATCCTGCGCTTTTTGCATAATAGGCATCAGTGGACCGGGCTTCTGCTTCATCTCCTCAATGTACGCTTTCAGCTCGTCGTACTTTGCCATATCTGCTTGGTTTGACATGTTAGAATACCTCCTTAAATATGTGCAATGTATCTTAAATGTTAATAAGTTAACAATCCCATCCAAAATTTTTTTGCCTCTTGGCAAATCTTCTCTTTACATAGTTTTTATGGTTTTTTTCAATTTTTTTGCAGTTTTCAAATACCCACATGACTCTCTTCCTAGCTTCCTTGCAGTCATGCCAGCTCTCTTTTTTCCCTTATCACTACAGTGAAAGACATAATAAGAGTTATCGTACACCACCACAATACATTATACATTAACTATGCGGAAACACAAGTAAATTATATAAAAAGTAGGATAGTTTACAGAAATTGTAGAAAAAAATAACTCAATTTTTCAATTTTTGTTTATTCTTGTTAAAAAGTGCACAATTTTTGAAAAAAATGCTCATAATCTAATTTTTCCAAATTTAAATAGTTTTCCCTCTCATTCATATCAAATAAGTTATGCGCATCGGAGGAATAGAGCAGCCTAGTGTGTTCCAAGTCAATCCCCATAAGAGAACCGTTTTTCCACACTTCTACACTGGGGAAATGCAGATGGGGTGGCATAAAGCCCAAGTTGGCCAGCATGGAATTTGCCCCTTTATTCACATGGGCGGGCACACAAAACCCTTCAAGCTCCTTTGATTCCCGTACCACCTCATCGATGGTCAGATTGCAAGCGCCAATGAGCAATTTTTCCGGCCGCCAGAGCTCTTCATCGTTTTCGTCCATCACCTGCTGTTTGCCAAAGAACTCCTCGTTGTTGGGTACATCTGCCAGCGCCTCATAGATTTTTTGCCCAAACTCCTCTGCCCTATCTAGACTGCTAAAGTACACCAGCATGTGCACTTCTTCTGCGGTATTCACCTCAATTCCCGGCACCACAAATATCCCCACCTCTTGCGCCACCTTCATCACCGCAGGTAAGTTATAAGTGGCATTGTGGTCTGTAACCGAAATGATATCCAGCCCTTTGAGTTTGGCCATATTCACGATATTATTGGGCGTCATGTCATCATCCCCACAGGGAGACAGGCACGAGTGCATATGTAGATCGTAATAGTATTTCAAATTCTACGCCTCAATCCCCAATTTAGCCATACCTATGGCGATTTCATAGGCGTCCTTTTCGCTGGAGAGCACACAAATTCCCTCTTCATTGGCCTTTTCGATGCTCTCTTGAGGCACTTCAATGTTCTCTGGGATGATCACACAGGCAAAATCGTGCAGACACGCTACGGCTATCACGTTCAGATGCGTTTGCACGGTAATCCACGCCATCTTTTCCTGTCCTTTTGCCATGACCCAACTGAGCAGGTCGCAAATGTACCCTTTAGCAATCTCTTTACCATCGTCGCAGGAGGTGAGCATTTTCATCCCCAATTCTTCTTTTAACTGTTTTACTGTTACCATTTTGTCACTCCTCTTTATTTGAAATATCTTTACTAGCAAGCCCTACCATTTCCTCGGCTAAATATCTCACCTTTTCCTTTAGAATAAAGATACAGTCCATCTCGTTTGCATGGCCTCTCACGATATCCTCTGCCAGCGCTCTACAGCTAGGCGACCCACAAGAGCCGCAGTCCAACCCTGGCAGGCGTTTGGTAAGCTCCTCTATCTGCTGCATCATCATCATGGCTTTTCTAAAGTCCTTATCCAGCTTCATGACTTCCCTAGGCTCTATCTTCTTTCTAAAGTCCACTTTCTGGTCGGCGTATTCTTTCACAAACTTCTCATTAAACACTTTGGTTCCAATGGAATCCACTAGCGTGCGCAGTTTGTTCTTGGCCACAAAACTGTTTTCAAACACTAGCGGGCCTCCTACGCAGCCACCTGTACAGGCTAGCCCCTCGAAAAAGTCCAAATCGCTCAATTTACCATTTTCGATTTCTTCAATCGCCTTAATTACGTTGTGGATGCCATCCACCGCTAGACAATTGATTACGCCCACAGCCTTCGCTTCTCCGCCAGAAGTAGCCCATCCAATGCCCAGAGCAGAAGGGGGTTCTTCCTCTTCTTCCTCTTTTTCAATATTTTTAAATTGACTAGCCAAAATGCCGTAGATATCTAAAATGGAGATGGCGCCATCTACATTGCTCTTTTCCATGCTCATTGGTGCCTTTACACTGGTCATCTTAGCTGGACATGGGGTAATAAAAAACGCTCCAATCTCTCCGATATCTACGCCCATCTTCTTGGCAAACTGCTGTTTAGAAACCATCGCCGCAATCTCCATAGGGGACTGCGTATCCACGATGTTGTCTATGAGCTCTGGGAAACGCACTTGAATGAGGCGCAGAATCGCAGGGCAAGCCGAAGAGATCAACGGTTTTTTTTCTGCTTTCCCTATCTTTTGAGCGATGGACGCAGCGGCGATATCCGCTCCTTTGGCCACGTCAAATACTTCGTCAAATCCCAGCATTTTCAGCCCCTCATATACCTGGCTAGGGGTAGAGACCTTTTTAAACTGCCCATAAATAGCCGGTGCGGGCAGTGCTATTTTATATTTATAGTTGTTCAAAAGGCTTAAGGTATCTGTATAGGCAATTTTTGCATGATATGGGCAAACCCGAATGCACTCCCCGCAGTCGATACACCTCTCATCGATGATCTTTGCCTTGCCATTTTGAACCCGTATCGCATCTGTAGGACAGCGTTTGATACAGTTCGTACATCCCATACATTTATCCTTATCCAGACGCACAGAATGGAAATACTCCTTCTTCACATCCAGTCACCTCCATTAGCCTTATTTTTCCATATAAA
This sequence comes from uncultured Eubacteriales bacterium, assembly GCA_905193725.1. Lineage (GTDB taxonomy): Bacteria > Bacillota > Clostridia > Christensenellales > Christensenellaceae > CAJJPW01. The sequence continues at coordinate 7,955 of CAJJPW010000030.1, read as the reverse complement.
TTTTGTCTATTTTTTCACGTTGTTTGATAAAAAATAGTATTATAAATGAAAAATCATGTCAATCACCGTTCCATTAGAGTCAGACGTGATTTTCAGTTCGTCGCTGTTTTTATTCATATTGGGCAGGCCCATGCCCGCACCAAACCCCATCATTCGTACGCTATCTGGCGCCGTAGAGTATCCTTCTTTCATAGCCAGTTGAATGTCCGGTATTCCAGGACCTGTATCTTCACAGACAATCCTGATTTGGTCTTCTTCTAAATAGAGGCGCATTTCGCCCCCAAAGCTATGAATTACCATATTGAGCTCTGCTTCATAGGAGACAATGGCAATCCTCCTGATTAGTGCCGCATCGATGCCCAGTTTTTTCAAAATCTGCTTGATCTTTCCGGAAACCTCTCCAGCAGCTGCAAAGTCCCCGCCTTTTACCTTAAATATCTCTTTATACACAATATTCTCTCCATCAAAAATCAAGGTCCTCACAATTCATTAACCCTCTTCTTTCCAACCTCCGATCAGGCCTTCTTTAAAGAGAGTTCCACAAGCTGTAAACATCGTCATGCCTGTGGATAGGATCACAATCTCTTTTTCTTTTGCAATTTCTAACACATCGTCTGTGGGAATTTTTCCACGGACAAAGACCACGACTTTAATATCCATCATATCCGCCGTGCGAATCACATGGGGATTCACCAGCCCTGTCAGCAAAATGGCATCGTGCTTGACAAAAGCCAATACATCGCTCATTAAGTCTGCACCGCAAGCGCAGTACACATCCATATCTAAATGTTCTTTTCCGCAAAACACGTCCGCCTCCAGAAAAGCCGCCACCTCACTTACTTTCACTACATATCGCCTCCTTTATAAAAACGCTATTTCTTTATTAAAAGTTCATCGAACTTCATCATTCAATTTGCCCTATTACCCCAAGATACTGATCGATCAACTGAATCTGAATATACTTGAGCTGCGTAGACATTTCAGCCACTGTAGTCGCCTTCGCAGCAGTATCCAGCAATTGTTTTGTACTACTTACCGCTCCCAAGAGGCTCGCTACCACTTCGTTATCACTATTACTTCCTATCGTACTCAACTGTTCGTTTTGCTCATTTATGCTAGTAATCAATGTATTGAGGCTCTCATTTGCCGCCTCCAAATCCATTTGCCCTTGATCTAACGCAATGGAAAGATCATAGACCTCTTGGATCAACGTGGGCAAAGATCCAAAGACCTCTTCTATAATGACTACATAGGTCTCTGCTCCTTTGACGTTAAAACTAGTCGCCGCTGAGGTGAACTCGTAAATAGAGGTATCCATCCCCTCACTTTGCAGTCTCTCCTTTACCGTCTGGGCTTCTTCCTGGGTATGGTACGCACTCATGAGCACTCGGTACTGCCCACCGTCTTCCAAGATATACCCTGCTCCACCCTGTTGCCTTAATTGTTCTGCAGCGTCTTGGGCATTTTGTTCATTATTAAAAACTCCCATTTGCAGCGCAAAATAGGCATTTTGAGGGAGCTCAATGGTTTTCGATACCACATTTTGACTGTCCGCCTGTCCCTCTTTTTCTGATTCCGTAGCAGATGGGCTGGGCGATGGGCTCTCCTCTGCTCGGGGCTGCTCACTTTCTTCCCCCGTGAAGAAGTTCGCCACTGGGGTGATAATTTGGTCACTGATGAACTTCCCCACTGTACCAGAGCTTAAAATATACACCAATATGCCTAACACGACGATGACAGCAAATATCTTAGGCTTATTGGATTTTTTGTTGTAGCTTTCTTTGGTATATGGACTTCGGGACTGTCTCATTTTGCTCCTCCTTATAGGTAACCGATATTGTTATACCTATACATATGTGGACAAAGCTCCATATATGACATGCCCCGCCGGCAAAATCTTTGCTCTATTCTATAAAACACCCAAAGGTTTGCCTATTCCTCGTATTTTACTACCTCCATGTCAGACATGCTCAGCAGCTCTTTGGAGAATTCATCTGGATAATCGTATTTATAGATCAGCCTTTTAATTCCCGCATTGATCATCATCTTGGCGCAAATAGCACATGGGAAATTGGTGCAGTATAGGGTAGCGCCCTCAATGGAGACCCCCAGCTTTGCCGCTTGGATGATGGCATTTTGCTCCGCATGGATAGCATAGCACAGTTCCTGCTTGGTGCCAGACTCAATTCCCAGCTTGACTCTTAGGCATTCTCCCCTCTCTTTGCAGCTGGGAAGTCCGCTGGGCGCGCCATTATATCCGGTGGTTAAAATCCGCTTATTCTTTACGATAATCGCTCCAATGCTACGATTGGATTTGTAACAACTCGACCACTGAGCAATTTGAAAGGTGAGCTCCATAAAACGCTTGTCCCATTTATCCATTTTTTGTTCCTCCAACGTACTGCAAGATGTTAAATGTCTGAAATTCACTCATTGATTTTGATATTTTTAATATTATATCATATTTCTCGCGAATTTAAATACAATTTATAAAATTTAATGTAAATAGAAGAAAAAGCTAAAAATAGATAGCATAAACTAGATAATTTTGATTTATTTAAGTATAATGTAAAATTTAAGTTATTTTCCTATTTGCACTTTTGCCTCCCTATTTATATTATATAGTTATGTTAGCACTCACCATTAGAGAGTGCTAACAAATCGATCGAAATTAAATGAAGTTTCTATAAGGAGGTTGTTATTCATGACAGTTAAGCCATTGGGCGACAGAGTCGTAATCAAATCAGTAGAAATGGAAGAGACCACCAAAAGCGGCATCGTATTGCCCGGCAGCGCAAAGGAAAAACCACAGCTGGCAAAGGTACTGGCTGTAGGTCCTGGTGGAATGGTAGATGGAAAAGAAGTCACCATGAACGTCAAAGTGGGCGATCAAGTAATCTATTCAAAATACGCAGGCACAGAAGTGAAAATCGACGGAGAAGAGCTCATCATCGTCCGTCAGAGCGACATTCTTGCGGTAGTAGAGTAATTTAGGGAGGAATATTTGTTATGGCAAAACAATTGAAGTTTGCAGAAGACGCTAGAAGATCTTTAGAGAGCGGCGTCAATCAACTTGCAGATACTGTAAAAGTTACATTGGGACCAAAGGGAAGAAACGTAGTTTTAGATAAAAAATTCGGTTCTCCACTCATCACCAACGACGGTGTTACCATCGCAAAAGAGATTGAGTTGGAAGATCCATTTGAAAATATGGGCGCTCAGCTAGTAAAAGAAGTAGCGACCAAAACCAACGACGTAGCTGGTGATGGTACCACAACCGCTACTATCTTGGCTCAGGCCATCATTCGGGAAGGTCTGAAAAACGTGGCCGCTGGCGCAAACCCCATGGCAGTGAAGAAAGGCATCATGAAGGCCGTTCAAGCTGCAGTAGGTTCTCTTCAGGAACTAAGCAAACCTGTAGAAGATTCTAAAGCCATCGCACAGGTTGCCTCCATCTCCGCTGGAGACGAAGAGATCGGCAAACTGATTGCAGAGGCAATGGAAAAAGTGGGGAACGACGGTGTTATTACTGTGGAAGAGTCCAAGACCATGGTTACTGACCTGAACGTAGTAGAAGGTATGCAATTCGATAGGGGTTATACCTCCGCTTACATGGTTACTGACACTGACAAAATGGAAGCTGTACTGGACGATCCAGTGATCCTGATCACAGACAAGAAGATCTCCAACATCCAGGAAATCCTGCCCATCTTAGAGCAGATCGTGCAACAGGGCAAAAAGCTCCTGATTATCGCCGAGGATATCGAAGGCGAAGCGCTGGCAACCTTGGTTGTCAACAAACTGAGAGGCACATTCAACTGTGTAGCTGTCAAAGCACCTGGTTTTGGCGACAGAAGAAAGGCTATGTTGCAGGATATCGCCACTCTAACCGGTGGTACTGTGATTTCCGAAGAAGTTGGTTTAGAGCTTAAAGAGGCTACCATGGATATGCTGGGTAAAGCTCGTCAGGTCAAAGTTGACAAGGAAAACACCGTCATCGTAGAAGGCCTAGGCAATCCTCAGGATATCAAAGACCGGATCTCCTCCATCAGAAAGCAAATCGATGAGACGACCTCCGATTACGATAGAGAAAAACTGCAAGAACGCCTTGCGAAATTGGCAGGTGGCGTAGCAGTCATCCAAGTAGGTGCAGCTACCGAGACAGAGATGAAAGAGACCAAGCTGCGCATCGAAGATGCTCTAGCAGCTACTAGAGCAGCTGTAGAAGAGGGTATCGTTCCTGGCGGTGGCACAGCACTATTAAGAGCTGCTACAGCAGTTGCTAAACTCTTAGAGGAAACTACAGGCGATGTGAAGACAGGCGTGAAGATCATCCTCCGCTCTCTGGAAGAACCTCTGCGTCAGATTTGCGCAAATGCAGGTTTAGAGGGAAGCGTCATTGTGGAGAAGATCAAAGAGAACACCAGCCTCACTTATGGCTTCAATGCAGCTAGCGGCGAATATGTGGATATGATTGCAGAAGGTATTATCGATCCTACCAAGGTTACTCGTTCTGCACTGCAAAATGCAGCATCTGTGGCAGCGTATCCGCTCTGCTCCTCACCACAGAGAGCATCGTTACCGATATTCCAAAGGAAGAGGCAGCTCCTGCTATGGGCGGCGCACCAGGCGGAATGCCAGGGATGTATTAATCCAATCTATAACGCTTAGTAAGGCCAGTGGAATTGTTCCACTGGCCTTTTTACTTTGCTTATTTTCTGCTTTTTTGCCGATTTTCGCCAGAAAACAATAAAAAAATGGCAGTTTTTGCAATTTTTTTTTGCGATTCATGTCTTTATCTGACACATAAAATATGCTACTATATATTTTATCAAAACAGATTAGGTGATAATTATGCTAAGTTTTATTCAAGAGTATACCAGCGTATGGAAGCAATTGTCAGCTGCAAAAAAACCTATCGTTCTCTATGGTACCGGCAATGGTGCCGATAAAATTCTCGATGTATTTTCTGAGTATGGCATATCCATTGCCGGAGTATTTGCCAGCGACGACTTCGTACGGGGGCAGAGTTTTCATGGCTATTCTGTATTGACATATGACGAGATCAAAAAACAGTTTGACGACTTTATCATCGTATTAGGCTTTGGCTCTTCCATTCCCTCTGTGATCGAGCACATCAAGGAGCTCAATCGTGCCCATGAACTGTACGCCCCTGATGTGCCCCTTTTTGGGCATCATATTTTTGACCTGGAGTTTGTCAGGGATAACAGCGCGGAGATGGAAAAGGCGTATCACATGTTGGCAGACAGCCAATCCCGAAAAGTTTACGAAAACATCGTCAACTATAAAATCAGCGGAAAAATCCAGTACTTGTTGGACTGCGAAACGGACAAAAAAGAGGCATTTGACAATATCTTAAAGTTGACAGCTAACGAAAGTTATTTAGATGCCGGCGCTTATGATGCCGACACGATCTTTGAGTTCCTCCGCCAGACAGACAATAATTATCGGGAGATTATCGCGCTAGAGCCGGATATCAAAAATTATCAAAAGCTTTGCAACAATATTGGAGAATTGGTCGCCCAAGATATCAATTTGCTCAATATCGGGGTGTATAATAAGCAATGTGAAATTTCCTTTTGCAGCGCTGCTGGGAGGAATTCCTGTATCAATCAAAATGGAAATGTGGAGATTCAGGTGAATACCATCGATAATATCATCGGCGAAGATCCAGTTACATTAATTAAGTTGGATGTAGAAGGGGTAGAAAAAAAGGCACTAGAAGGCGCTAAACATACACTAGTCAATTGCCGCCCCAAGCTCATTGTGTCCGCATACCATCGCTCTAGAGACCTGTATGAGCTGCCCATTTATATCAAGAGTATTTGCCCACAATATAAAATCTATATGAGAAAACACCCTTCCCTGCCCGCTTGGGATATCAACCTATATGCCACGATACACTAAAAAGCGGAAGCAGCAGATATGGCAGAGACATTGCTCGGAAAGCAGGTTTTAGACCGAAATTTTTATTTACAGGACACGCTATGTTGTGCTCACAATTTAGTGGGCACTTATTTAGCGGTGTTTTCCGCGCCTGTCTCCACTCAGCAGATTCGCTTGGATGAACAAAACCGCATTGTAGAGGTCATTGGTCTTCCAGATTATACACTCTGCCGCATAGTAGAGACAGAGGCATATTTGGGCAAAGCGGATAAAGCCGCCCATTCCTGGAAGGGAGACCCCAATGGCCGCTGTAAAGTGATGTATGGTATAGGTGGTAAAGTCTATGTATATCTGATCTACGGCATGTACTATTGTTTTAATATTGTGGCAGCTGGGCCAGAGATCCCCCACGCCATACTCATTCGGGCAGCTGAGCCAGTATTTGGCCTTTCCCAAATGACTGCCCGCCGCAAGGCGAAATCCCCTCTTACGCCTAAAGCACAGCAAAAGCTACTGGCAGGCCCAGGTAAGCTCTGTCGGCATCTGGGCATTGATAGAAGTTTTTATGGAGAAGACCTCTGTGCCTTGCAGGAGGGAGCACCCACCAAAGTCTTGGTGCTTGCCGATCCTAAAGCCGCCCCTATAGATGTTTTGGCCACGCCTCGCATCCACATTGATTATGCACAGGAGGCCAAGGATTTTCTTTACCGGTTTATCGATCCCCAAAGCTCCAGTTTATCTCAGCCATAGTGATAATTCTCTCCTTGACGCGCTGAACTTTTCAATGTAAAGGCCCTCTTTTAATGAGTTTGTGAAAAAAGGATATCGCGTATTTTTGGAGCTATATTTTTTGTCTTGCAGAAGGTAAGTAGCTGACTCATCCTCCATATTAGAGAAGATCTAGGACAAGAGACATATTTTTAGTACTCGACGTCGATTCCAAACTTCTCACTATCCGCTTGCAACCCTTTGAACTCCTCCGAACAGCAAGCATTGTTCCTTTGTAGAATATCGCCATCCGCATTTCATTGTTTGGCCTATATAATGCCCCATTTTTTTAGTGAGTACAATTCTCTCTAACAAACAGCAGTGTCAAACGGAAAAGAGTAGAATTGATACATTTTACCATATATGTAAATTGCCTAAAATTATATGGTCAATTACGACCGGTAGATATAAATACTTTGACGGGAATACCGCGGCTTTTACAATTGTCAATCACAAACTTTGTTCCATAGGAGGCCCCATCCCAAAAAGCCAACACCAGATCGGCATACTCTATGATGGTGATGTTGCGTTTCAACGGAGCGGATCTTCCGTACTTTTCATATTCGGGTAAATATTCTGTCAGCTTGATGCCGTTAGAGGTTGCGTACTCTTTTGCGCAAGTATCGATTCTTTTTGCACCTCCTGATACAATTTCAGTCATACCGTCCGGCAGATATTTTCTCAGATTTAAAACCTTCAATCCTCTAGAACCCACAATAGCTACTTTCACCTTTTAATACCCCAGACACATAGCAAATTCATTATAGATATATAGTATATCTATTTAAAACATTTTACCCCATAGTAGCCATAAAATAAACACACAATATATCTATTGAGGTGATTTTATGGCGATTAAGAGTGTGTCTATTCGCATAGAGGAAGAAATGCTGAAGAAGCTGGGCTTTGTGGCTGACTATGAGGGGCGTTCCGTCAACAGTCATATTTTGGTGCTGATTCGGGAAAACATCAAAGCCTTTGAGCAGGAGCACGGCGAAATTGACGGCACTATCCGCCCAGATGTAAACGTTAAGCCTACCAGGAAAAACTAAACAAGTGGGGAAACGGTTTATAAACGATAGCGAGAGAAACAAAAAATAGCCCGTTGCCATTCGTCTTCTTTAAGGGTCAGCTCGGCGGCAGGCTATTGCTCTTCCTGCAGGCAATAGACAATAGAAGGGCCCAAAAGCCTATGAAATCAAGGTTTTCAAGCAAAAGGCATAACCGCAAATTGCGATATTCACTCGGGCCGTCGCCCATAGTGTAAACTGCCAATATGG
>CAJJPW010000029.1 GCA_905193725.1 uncultured Eubacteriales bacterium | reverse complement strand
ATAACTTCTTTTCCATATTTGTCAATCATTATTTTCATTTTTTTGAAAATTAAATAATTATTTCAATATCCCCTTTTTTCTGCTATTTTACCTCATTTTAAATTTTTTATCTTTTGAATATTTTTTATTACTTTCTGAAATGTATTAAACAAAATATTGTACCTTAATCAAATTATATGCTAAAATAGTCTATATCACAGTAAGATGGGTATGAAGTATGAAAATATCTGATAATTTCTTTCTGAAAAATAAATTAGCGGTCATGAATCTTGCAAGAGATTTTCTTGTGATCCAGCCTGGAGACACCATCCCGACGATTGACCACTACGTCAACGCGTTCTCCATGTCTCGCGGAACGATTCAAGCAGCTATGCTATTTTTATCTCAGAAGCAGTGTATCTCCACACAATTTAGAGGGCATTTAGGCACCGTTTTGCTAGATAAAAACCAATCCCTCCTATGGGATTATTCTGGCTTTGGCACTCTCACAGGGGCCATGGCGCTCCCTCTCAACCCCTTGGTCTCCGGCCTCGCCACAGGGATATGCGAATGCATGAAAAAAGATAAAGTTTCCTTCAACTGTGCCTTTATTCAGGGCTCGCGCACCCGCCTTGAGGGGCTTAGCAAGGATAAATACGATTTTGTCATCGCCTCTCAGCTCACTAGTTCCATTCTTCTGGACCAATATGAATCCATCCACAAGGTGATGGACTTACATGGCTGTGCCTATAGTGGAAAATACACGTTGCTATTCCGCAGTGGGCTGACTGAAGTGCAAGATGGCATGGTTGTTGCGTTGGATTCCAGCTCTATTGACCAGGCTTATTTGACCAATTTAGTCTGTCAAGGCAAAGATATCCGCCGCTTTGAGACTTCCTATATCAATACCCGCTTGAGTGTCATCAACGGAAGTGCTGACTTTACCGTTGCTAGGATGGACGCCATTAATCCCATCTACTTCTCCCAATGTTTTGACCTATGCCTGCCCGATTATACATCGGAAGAGGTAGAGGCTTTTACTAACACTGTCGTCCTCGCCTCCTCTAATAATTACGGTATTGACCAGTTGCTCACCCACGTATTGCAGGCTGATAAAATTCTCGAGGTGCAAAACCAGGTCATTAACGGTACAATGCCGCCTCTTTATTACTAGATTCTTTCTCATTTGACTGTTTCTATCTTTCAGATGTGGGATTACAAGGCGACTGACTCCCTTATTCTTATCGTCTGAAAACATCTGTACCGTTCGGCATCCATGCTCCTAAGAAATATTTGAAAGTCCATGCTATCTATTATTCTTTGTAAAATTGAGTAAAAGTTAGGAAAATAGTCCTCTTTCTCAAAAAAATACAGTATTTTTTAAGTTTAATTTTCATTTTTTTATATATTCAGTATTTACAAATGAAATTTTTTGTGATATGCTTACCTCAATGTACAAAATATTATATATTTATAATCCAAATCATTTATTCAAACTCACAGGAGGAAATTTAAAATGGCGAACACGACTAAAAGTGCGGATTTCAGTAAAGATCAAATTATCTCTCATTTCCAGTCGCTGTTTGGGGCAGAAAATGTCATTACCAATGAGCAGGCTCTGCTGGAACACGACTCAGACAACAGAAAATATGCAAAAGCCTTTGGGGTATATAGTCCCTATCAACCCATTTGCATTTTAAATGTCCATTCTAAAGACGAAATAGCAAAAGCACTGGCTTTCTGTAACGACAATGAAATTAGTGTCATTGCCAGAACCGGCGGCTCCTCTTACGAAGGGCTACTCTCTGCCATCAATGATAGAACTGTTATGATTGACGCTTCTGCCATGAATCAAATTCTAAAAATTGACGAGTACAATATGTGTGCTACTTGCCAATGCGGCGTTCCTCTCAACACGCTAGAAGAGCTTTTGCGGCAAAAAGGATATACTACTGGGCACTCCCCTCAATCCTTGCCCGTGGCACAGATGGGCGGTCTGGTAGCAACGCGAAGCATTGGGCAATTTTCCACCTATTACGGGGGTATTGAAGATCTGCTTTGTGGGCTAGAGGCAGTGATGCCGGATGGAAGAGTTCTGCGCATTCGCAACGTGCCCCGTCGGTCCGCTGGCCCTGACCTGCGCAGTCTCTTTCTTGGCAGTGAGGGCGCCTTTGCCTTTATTACGGAAGTGACAGTGAAAATATTTCAGTATTATCCCAATGATTTTTGGAAAGGCGGCTATATTGTTCCCAATATGGAAACGGGGATAGAAACCATCCGCAATATCATGGCAGCAGGGTATCGTCCCTCTGTGGTGCGTTTATATGATAAGGCCGACTTTGACGCCAACTTTGGCAGCGTAGAGTTACAAGAGGGCGAGGCATTTATGTTTTTTGTGGCAGAGGGTCCACCAGAAATCGCCCAAGCCACAGGCCATGGAGTTGACTCCTTTGCAAAAGCTGCCCATGCCCGCTATATTGGCACAGAGGCCGTTGACCATTGGCTCATTCACCGCAACGATCTTTGCAACAGTTTCCGCTCCGAAGAGCTGCGCCAAAGATATCGGGAAACGGGAATCTTCTATGCTACCAATGAGATCTCGGCCAATTACACCGATATTCGCACCATTTATGAGAATGTAATCAAAAACGTCCCACAAAAAATCGACAATCTGGTGCTACTGGGTGGGCATGCTTCCCACGCATACCAGACGGGCCTCAATATCTATTTTGTCTACCGCATCAAAGTAAAATCCCCGCAGACATATAAGCAGGAACACCAAGCTGTGATCGATGCTATTTGCGAGGAAGTATTAAAGACGGAAACCGGTGGCTGCGTCCATCATCATGGTATGGGCAAACAGCGGGTAAAATTCGCTCCCAGCGAACATGGATCTTCCTATTTCTTAATCGAAAATCTCAAGAAAATGATGGATCCCAAAGGCATCATGAATCCTGGCGTCCTAGTTCAACAGGGGGATTACTCCAAATAAGCTCTTTAGACGAATATCCCTTGTTCTATGAGACAGCGCTTCTTTGCGCGTAGGCTTGTACCCTACTGATGTGATACTTACGCGCAAAGCAAAAGCTATTATGTATATATGCTCATGGGTGGTGGGTGGAGTATGGCATCATCTCCCTTCTTCATCATAGCATTCTCTCCCCTGCCCTTTTGTTTAGAATCCTCTTTGCAAAAAAGCAGGGCATGAACATGCCTTGCTTTTTTGTCGCTTTTCTCTGGAAAGTCACTTTTCATTGGCTATGGAATGTATTGCTACTATCTTACAGTGTATTAGTAACTTTAGCCACTTACTCACCATCACCTCTGGCGGCTAGCTACAGTTTGCTCGAGCCTTGGTAACTGCTTTTTGCCATCCTGTATAAAATAAATCTGCTTTTTGCCTTTCCATTTTTGGCCTGTAAATCCTATCAGCTCGATAGAGTTTTTCGATCTCTTCTCGGTTTTGGAACATCCCCGTCCCCAGTCCTCCTGCATAATATGCCCCCAGAGCAGATAGCTCCTCTATTTGGTTCTTTACAATCCCCACTTGGCAGATATCCGAGACAAATTGCATTAAAAATGCATTGCGAGTCGCCCCTCCATCCACTCTAAGCTCTTCTAAAGACATTTTCTTTTTCATCAGCAACAGAATATCGTTGATTTGATAGGCGATGGATTCCAGCGCAGCCCGGACAATGTGGTACTTGTTCGCATTGCGGAAAAGTCCACAGATGATCCCCCGCGCCTCTGCATCATAATAAGGTGCGCCCAAGCCCAAAAAAGCGGGAACTAAGTATACTCCATAATTCTCCTCCACCTTAGTTGCATATTCCTCAGAAAGCATGGCATCCGGCAAAATTTCCATCTCATTTTGGAGCCAATTTAGGGTATCTCCTGTGCAGTTGATGTTTCCCTCATATACATATTGAGTCTTCCCCGAAAGATTCCAAGCAACCGATGTGGCTAACCCTTCATCTGAGAGCAGAGGTACATCGCCAATGTTTACCATCACAGAACTTCCTGTTCCAAAGGTGCACTTTCCCATACCTGGCTTCCAGCAGTGTTGGCCAAATAATGCCCCGTGACTATCTCCCATTACGCCGCAGACGGGAACCTTCTTGTGGAACACCCCGTCCAAATCCGTCTCGCCAAAAATGCTGTCCGAGGGGAGTATCTTGGGCAACACCATATCCTCCAAACCAAAAATCCCCACAAGATCGTCGTCCCAACAGAGCTCTTTTAAATTCATCAGCTGGGTCCTGCTGGCATTGGAGTAATCCGTAACATGGTTTCCCGTCAATTTGAAAATCAGCCAACTGTCCATGGTGCCAAAATACAGCTTCCTACCCGGAGCAGTATTTTCCTTGATCCAGCGAGCCTTAGCCGCGGAAAAATAGGGAGAGAGGTTCATGCCACTGAGGCTTTTTATAGATTCCCCATGGGTTGCTATCTCCGGGCGCTCTGTAATTTCACTGGCCCGTGCACACTGCCAGACAATAGCGTGATATGCCGGTTTTCCCGTCTCATCCCACACCACAGTGGTCTCCCGCTGGTTGGTGATAGAAAGATATTGAATCTCTTCACTTGGAACCCCATTGGCCTCCAGCAGCTCCTTCACAGCCCATTTCAAATTTTCATAAATTTCCTCCGGGTCATGCTCCACCCAGCCGGCGCAAGGGGTAATTTGCCGGTGTGCTTTGTTGATGCGCCCTACCACATTTGCCTTATCATCGAAGAGAATTGCCTTAGTGGAAAAGGTACTCTGGTCGATTGTGATATTATACATCCCCTTCCACCGCCTCTCGAATGATGCGTGCGGCATTTTCCGCCGTAAGTCCATAGTGTTCAAAGACCTGTTTACTTGTCCCCGCCACTGCTGGCTCGTCTGGGATGGCCAGCATTCTCATCCTCGTGGGCCGATACTGGGCTAAAATACCCGCTACCAAGCTGCCCAATCCTCCAAAGATGCTGTGTTCTTCCATGGTCAACACAAATCCCGTGTCAGCTGCTTGTTGAATCGCTTGAGTGTCCACCGGTTTTATGGTATGCATATCCAGCACTCGCACCAAAACTCCCTCTGACTCCAATATGTCAGCTGCTTTTGCGGCTGCAAATACCATCTCTCCCGTGGCAATGATGCAAGCGTCGCTGCCTTCCCGCACAATCGTCGCTTTACCAGGCTGATACCCAGCATCTCCATCATAGACGTCGGGCACGGCATTCCTGCCCACTCTCACATAAGCAGGGCGCGGGTTTGACATGAGATCATAAAATACCGCCGAGCTTTCAAATCGGTCTGCCGGCAGGATTACGTCGATGCCTGGAATGGCGCTGACTACAGCAATGTCCTGTAAACTATGATGCGTCATCCCCAACGCCCCATAGCTGAGCCCTCCACTGATTCCCAGCAGCGTCACATTGGTATGGGAATAGGCCACATCCACTTTAATTTGCTCAATACTGCGCATAGTCAAAAAGGATGCGGGGGAGGCCACCACAGGCTGTTTGCCCATCCTTGCCATTCCTGCTGCAATTCCCACAATATTTTGCTCAGCAATTCCCGTCTCCACGTGCTGCGCTGGATACTTTTCTACAAACGGCGCCATGCCTGCGGAACCCCGCGAATCGCTGGTGAGCACAATGATATCCTGATTTTGCCCGGCAAGTTCTACCAAGGTTTCACAAATCGCCTGTCTATTTGAAATGTTATTCTCATTCATTTCCCATCACCTCATCCAGTTCTTTCAGCGCCTGTTGATATTGTTCATCATTTGGAACCCCATGATGCCATTTTGCGATGTTTTCCATAAAAGACACGCCTTTTCCCTTGACAGTATTGGCTAAAACCAACACGGGCGTATCTTTCCTTCTCATGTTCAGTGCAGGGATGATCTGCGCAAAATCATGTCCATCGATTTCCACCACATAAAATCCAAAGGATTCCCATTTGGCTTTGAGAGGTTCTAGCTTCATAACGTCTTCCGTATTTCCGCTAATTTGCAGATGGTTTCGGTCCACAATCGCCGTTAAGTTGGAGAGCTTATATGTGGAAGCTGCCATTGCCGCCTCCCACACAGAGCCTTCCGCCAGTTCTCCATCTCCCATCAGCACATATACATGCCTGTTTTTGCAGTCCCTTTGCGCGGCCAAAGCCATGCCTACTCCCACGGAAAGTCCATGGCCCAGCGCTCCTGAACACATTTCAATGCCTGGGATTTTGTTGGTAGGGTGTCCAATCAGCTTAGTTCCAAATTGTGAAAACGTCTCCAGCTCAGCTTTGGGAAAGAATCCCAAGTCAGCTAAGATGGCATAATAGGTTTCCACACAATGGCCTTTGGAAAGGATAAAAATATCCCGATCTTCCCACTGAGGGTTTTGCGGATCGATCTGCATCACATCGTAAAAAAGTGCTGTCAGTATATCCGCTTCAGAGAGATCCCCACCTGTATGCCCTGTTTTGCCCATCTCAATGATGCGCAGGGCTTCCTTTCTCATTTGATATGCCTTTTTTTTCAAGTTGATCCTGTCCATAAAACTGTTCTCCAAATTTCCCGTGTATCCACCCGATACACAACCATGCGATTCAGCCAATTACAGCATAAAATCTATCAGGGCTGCTGCCAGCCTATCCTCTGCTTCTAGCGCCAGGCTGTGCCCGCATTCCTCAAAAACTTCCGCCTTTACCACGTTTTCCGCCACTTCACGCATTTGTTCTGCCACAGTCCAGCCAAAGAATTCCGGTGCACCAATTGCCATCACTGGCATTTTTATTTTTGTCTTCGCCAATTCCCGATTAATGGCCTCGTTGACAAAGGCAGCGCGATAGGTCTCTAATACTCCTCTTAGTCCACCAGCCATCTTCATTTGATGGATCCACTCGTCAATGCATTCCTGTGAAATCGCATTGGGATTCCAGGTCTCCTGTTTCATCCAGCGGCTCCAGAATTCCCGCTCGTGCCCCTGAATCAACATTTCTGGAATATCTGCAATCCAGAAAAAGGGGATATGCCACTGCCACGTTCCTTTTTGGTGAAACTGTAACTCTGTATTTTCCTTGGTAAAATAGGACATTTCATTTAACCGTTTCCCAGACAAAAGCATCTCGCAAAACGAAAGGGATTTTACCCGATCGGGATTTCGTGCCGCAAGCACATAAGCATATTCCGCACCCCGGTCTTCTCCGTGAACATGAAATTCCTGGAATCCCAATCCCGTCATCAGTTCTTCTAGATCCTTGGCATTTTGGACGGAGTCATATCCCTCTTCGGCTTTGGGCCTATCGGTATCCCCAAACCCCCGCAGATCTGGAGCGACGATGGTAAACTTTTCTGTCAACAGCGGAATGAGCTTATACCAGTAATAGTGGGTTTTGGGAGTCCCATGCAGCAGCAGTAGAGGCTCCCCTTGCCCCGCCATAACAAAGTGCATCCTGATATTGTTCACTCTTGCGCGTCTGTGTTGTACAGGTTTTCCCATATGATCATAAATTTCCGGCATTTTCTTTTCTCCTTTCGCCTTTCCATCAATAGGAGTGCATTGCTTCCAGCACGCCTTTTTCTGAGAAATTCGGGTCTTCCCGTTTTATTTCTCTTGTTATCTTTCCACGGGAGATCACTAAAATCCTATTGCAGAAATTCAACAATTCACGGACCTCCGGTGAAAATACGATCATCCCTTTACCATCTTTTTTTTCAGCTAATAACAAATCGTAAATCTCATTTTTTGCTTTGACATCCACGCCTCTTGTTGGCTCGTCTATCAAAATCACATCCGAATTCTTCATGAGCCATTTGGCAACTACCACTTTTTGTTGATTCCCGCCAGACAAATACTGTACCGGCTGTTTAATCCCTGTGGATTTAATGCTTAACTTTTCCACATATTCCTCTGCGGCAATTTTTGCCTTCTTCTCGCTTATCAAGCCCAGTGTACTCTTCACCTTGTTTAAGGAGCTAATAATAATATTGTCTTTGATAGGGAGCATCAACGCCAATTCCTCTCGTTGTCTGTCATTGGTTATCATGCCAATTCCACTTTTAATTGCTTGCTCTGGGCTTTTTGCCTTCAATACTTTTCCATCCATTTTCAGTGTGCCTTTTTCGTATTTCATAATCCCGAAAATAGAATATAATAGCTCTGTAATTCCCGAGCCTTTTAAACCTGCTAACCCGATAATCTCATTTTTATGGAGCTGAAAGGAGATATCTTCATACATTCCTTCTTTTGCTAGACCATTTGCCTCCAACAATACTTCATCGCTGCTCTGGTCTAGATTTCTTTCAGCGTATTCCCCTGCCCATTCGTTCTCTCCCAACATCAGATTGATGATGTCCTTTTCCCGCAGGGTTTCTACTTCCGCATCAAATATCCCCACAATTTTTCCATCTCGCAATACGTTGACTTTATCCGATATCTGCACAATCTCCCGAATCTTGTGGCTAATATAGATAATCCCCAGCCCTTTTTTGCGCAGACCATCGATGATTTCAAACAAATGTTCTACCTCGTTGTTGTTGAGTGGAGCAGTTACCTCGTCCAAAATCAAAATCTTAGGGTTCATCATCATGGCCTTAGCAATAGAAACAACTGCTTTGCCTACTAGCGAAATATCCTGTACGTCCTTGCAGACATCTATTTCAAAGCCAAGATATTTGAGCATTTTTCTGCTCTCATCCTTCATTTTTTCCCGATCCAACATGAAACCTTTTTTGAGGATTTCCCTATTTAAAAAGATATTTTCATATACCTTCATATTTTCACACAGAGTCGGCTCTTGATGTACCATACCGATTCCCAGGGTTTCCGCATCATTTGGATCGCTAATTTTAACCTTTTTCCCTTCTATGTAAATATCGCCTTCTTCTGGCACAAGTACCCCAGCAATAATATTTGATAAGGTGGATTTTCCCGCACCATTTGATCCGATAATGGAAATCACTTCGCCATGTTTTAATTCAAAATCCACATCATTGAGTACTGTTACACCAAAAAAGCTTTTCTTAATATGTTTCATTGAGAGAAGTATTTCTTTATTATTCATCATAATCACCTATTATCCGGCCTTGCCTTATAGCAGCATTTATACTTCGACGATATTCAGTTCGCGCATTCTTTTGCTGTCTCTCTTTTTATGTGCAATCGCAAAGATCACGATCATCAATCCCGTCACAAAGGTTTCGTGATAGGATAACAGTCCTGCCAAGCTCATCACATTGAGCAGAATTGCCATAAAAAATGTTGAGGTCACCGTGCCTCCAATGCTTCCTACGCCGCCACTCAATTCCATACCACCTATAATGGCAATGGCTAATGCTGTCATCTCATAACTTGCAATCTGGGATACATCAATGGCTTGAAGTTTGGACATAAAGATCAAGCCGGATAGCGCTACCAGCAGCCCACTTAACAAGTACATGATAATTTTCCATTTGCCAGGATTAATACCACAGAGCGTTGTCGCCTTTTGATTGCCACCTGTCGCATAGATGCGCATGCCAAACTTCGTCTTTCTCGTGAGAAAAATAAACAAGGCTGCCACTGCCGCAAAGACGAGAAAGCATACGGGAATAATGCCGATATTTGCATTTCCCAGCACCTCTGCCCCCTCTAACCTTGTTAAAAACAGCGGCGTTCCCTTGGTGACGAGGAATCCGATTCCTACAATAGTAAATTGCATTCCAATAGTGGCAATAAAGGCAGGTATCTTTCCCTTTACCACCAATAGGCCATTGATAAGCCCTATCACTCCTGCGATGAGGAAAGTGAAAATTACAATTAAAACCCATCCATCTGAAATATATCCACCTCGCATGATCGACACGCCAGTAGTAGCCTCATAAATTCCATTTGTTGCATAGATAGCCAGCGCAGGGGAGATAAATGCACTAGCACCAACTGTCAAGTCGATTTCTGCCACAAGCAAAACCAAAGACTCTGCAATCGCCAAAATGCCCAGAGCTGAACAGGAATAAAGAATAACGCCAATATTTCCTGTCGTTAAAAATGATGGATTAATCAACTGCCCTATGATAATCTCCGCAACAATTGCGATGATAAGTATATTTTTTACGAGAAGTTTCCAAAGACTTCTCTTCCCATTTCTTTTAATTGTTGTATTCATGAATCTACCTCTTTTATCTGCGTTTCGATTATCGGTTTGCTCTCCGGCGAAGGAATCCATATAGACAAACAATTCCAATAATCAGAGCGCCTTGCAGCGTTTTCGCAGCATAGGTCCCCAATCCTAACAGGGAAAGCATATTCAGCAAAATCCCCATGGTTATCATGCCACACAGCGTTCCCAAAACTGAGCCACGCCCGCCATCCAGCGATACGCCTCCTAAAACCGCTATAGAAATTGCTGTTACCTCATATCCTGTCCCCATATCAATGGAGGCTGAACCGATCTGTGCAGCTAGTAAAGGGCCAGAAAGCGCTGCCAATAATCCACTGATGGTAAAGCAAATGATTCGCACTTTGTCGATATCCACTCCGCCCATCCATGCAGCTCTCTTGTTGGCTCCCACATAATAGGTCTGCTTTCCAAACCTAGTCTTCGCCATCAAAAAACAAAAGATCACCGCTAGGACAACGCAGATAAAAAACGGAATTGGAAGGCCTAATACATTTTCCTTACCCATCATATTTAGAAAGGTATATATATTTGAAATGTACTTGGGTTGCGCATTGACTAATATAGCTGCCAAACCATTATACACGGATAACGTTCCAATTGTTATCATCAGTGATTGTGTTTTAGTTTTGGTTACCAATATTCCATTCACCAGGCCACACACGACGCCTACTCCTAAAATCAAGAAAAAGGCGCCTATTTCGTTCATATCCAATACCAATGCACCAGCTGCCATTGAGAGATTCATTATGGCGCCCACAGAAATGTCAATCTCGGCTGTGAACATCACTAAGCTAAGACCGATTGCCATAATGCCTGCCGGAGCATATAAGCGCAAAACATTATCTAAATTTTGCATTTGAAATACTTTTGGTACAAGAATAGCTGCTATTGCCAATAAAACTAGTAGAATTATGATAGAAATAGAAAGTCCATTTCCCGCAATTGCCCTTTTCAATACCGTATTATTTTTTTTGTCTAGAGTAACTTCCCTATTCATTTTCGGCTCCTTACTAAATATCAGTGGAATACAGAGCGAAGAAAGTAATCCTTCGCTCTGTTTCCATTTTCATTACGATTCTGTGCCTTGGTCGGCAGTACCACCTTCGTATTCAGGGCCTGAAGCGTATTGATCCCAATCCGTTGCCGCTTGTGTCTGTAGACCAAATATCTTATCTCCATTCAAGGTAACCATAGGAATGTTGGGCAATGCAATATCCTGTGGCATTTCTTCACCAGCCAGTATTTTTTCCACAACTCTCAAGCCAATGTCACCGATAAGTGGCGGGTAAGGTGAGTTCATCTCCACATCTCCATTGTGCAACATAGCAAATGTCTCTTTGGTATCGTCAATGGTTAGCAGAATAATTTTTTCTCCGTTTTCTCTGCTGTACATGCGGTCAGCACTCTTAATTGCCTCGTAAGCCACGGGATTTTGAGTGAGCCCTTCACAGAAGAAAGCGTCTATATTGTCATAAGCCTGTAGTGCATCCTGAACATTGCGCAGGGACTGCTCTCTATCGTCGTTATCATAATAGGACTGTAGAATATTGATATCCGGGAAATAGCTGATTACTTTTAAGAAATAACCGCACCGAAGGGTATCAGCCGTAACACCAGCGGCTTTACGCAGCAGAACAATGTCCCCCTTAATTTCCGTTCCACCGGATTCTTGACCCAGTTTCCAGACTAGGTACATACCTGCCTGAGCTCCGTTTGCTGGGAAATTTCCGTGTACACGGGATGTTACATCCTCATATCCACTGAGTCTGTCCACAGTAATTACCGGGATGCCAGCTTCAATCGCCCGTTGGGCTGGTGGACCGGTAGGTGCCTCACTGCGGGGCCACAATAAAATCGCATCTACATCTTGGGCAATCAGAGTATCGATCGCTTGCGCACATCCATCATTATCCAGACCATAATCCATCCAAATCAGCTCAAGATTTTCGTGTCTCGCCGCTTCCCATGCAATGCTATCGTATAAATTCGCCATCCAGGAGTCGATCATGCCAATGATAACCACGCCCACTTTATACGTTTTATTGGGATCTCCGATGGGCCCATCCTCTACAGGTACATAGTCTGTAAATGCCATCTTCACGTCATTTCCGGTGAATTCACCAGTGATATCCGTGCCTGAACCGCGTTCCCAAGTGTAATCATCGTACATAACGCCCTGTGGCGCTGTCTCCGCGTAAATATCCAACGCATCGCTCATATATAAATCGTACACTTGTTGGTTTGCTTGTGAGATAGGAAGGTCAATAAAGAACTGTATAATTTGATCATCTGTCAATCCCTTATCCTCTAGCGAATTAAAGAAATTATATGCGTCGATCCCCGAGAGTTGTGAAGCTTCCGCTACAAGTTGCGCTACAACATCGTCAGATTCTGCTGCTGGAGCAGACCCTTGATTTGTTTCACTGCTCTGCTCTTGCCCTTCATTTGCTTCCTCACTATTCGTAGGTGCTGAACAGCCTACGACTGCAATCAATACTAGCAAAACGGAAAGTAGCAGTGCAATCCCTTTTTTCATTTTCATTATTTTTTCTCCTTTTTATTTTTTTATGGAAGTATTACTTGACTTCCAAATTCAAAATTTACACCTTCCTCGGGCTTTACTTAATCGTAAAACCACCATCTACTACCAGGTCTTCTCCAGTTATCATGTTAGACTCATTACAAGATAGGAAAAGAACTGCTGCGGCAATCTCATCCGTCTCCGCAAAGCGATGGGCTGGGATCTGCTCAATCATATCCGTCTTTACCTTCCCCTGCCAAGCGCGTTCGCCCATATAGGTGTTGACTACCGTCGGCGCTACACCGTTGACGTTAATGCCATATTCCGCCCATTCTAGAGCACATACCTTGATCATCCCCACCAAAGCTGCCTTGCTCATGGTGTATCCCACATGTTTATTGATCGCAATAAAATCCGCCTGAGAGGTGACACATACGATCTTGCCGCCTTTCCCCTGCTTAATCATCTGGTTTGCCACTGCCTGGCATACCCGAAAAACGCCTACCGCATTAATGGAGATGTGCTTTTCAACATTGCTGATTTCAATATCTGTCGCCCGGTATAAATCCACAAACCCAGGCATACATGCTAAGATATGAACTTCTCCAAATGCTTCTAATACGCCCTGCATCATGTGATCTACACTCAGCTGATCTGTTACATCACATGGAATCCCCACTGTCTGTACACCAAATTCCTTGGCAATGGACTGCGCTACCTCTTCGCATGTTTCTTTACAGTCCACAATTGCCACTTTAGCGCCTTTGCGCGCATACATTTGGGCAGTCGCTTCACCGATGCCTCCTGCACCACCGACGACAATTGCCGCTTTTCCATCTAAGCGAAAATCACCCGTTACTTTTTCATATTGAATCATTTTTTGCCTCCTATGAAGAATTATCATCTGATGATCTTATTAAATTTTTATGAGTTTTGGAATAAATTCGAATCTGTAATTTAATAATATTCATGAATATTCAATTTGTCAATAGGAAAAATTTAGAAATATTCAAAAATCTTTTGATTTCCGTTTAAATTAGCAAAATAAAATGTCTTTTAAATTATATTCTTTCAAAAACCAAATGTAAAAAGAGGTTATTTTTCAGCTTTAAAAGTGGGTATAATCCATGAATTTTATTAAAT